>CAZRVA010000060.1:0-14676 GCA_964603255.1 uncultured Chitinophaga sp. | reverse complement strand
TATGAAAACCTAAGTAAGGAAGTAAAACAAATTTCACTACAACTTAAAACACAAGAACTACCCAACCACGGCATTTTCTTCGAAGGACAAATTTTTGATGCGTATGTGTTTGTTGCCGACATCATTAAAAAAGCAAAACACAACATTATACTGATAGATAATTATGTAGACGAAACTGTATTAACCATACTTGCCAAACGCAACAAAAAAGTAACCGCCACCATTTATACCAAAAGCATAAGTAAACAGTTGCAATTAGACCTTGATAAACACAATAGCCAATACCCCATTATAGAAGTCAAATACTTTAACGATAGCCATGATCGTTTTTTAATTATAGACCAAAAAGAATTGTACCACATTGGCGCTTCATTAAAAGACCTCAGTAAAAATGCCTGTCAGCCAACTGGCTGAGTTTGCATTTTCTAAAATGGACTCCATGACCAAGGAGGTTTTGAAGAAATTTAAGCTATAAAGCCTAAAACTTGGGCATTCATTATATCGGACATTAGCACCTTCACAATTGATTATCATATATTGTTAATAAAGAGGAAGTTCTTATATTTGCACAATGAAAAAGAACATTACTAAAGACTCGGTACTAAAATCTATAACCAAAATGGTTACAGACAAAGCTACTGTTCGTTCTTTTCTTAAAGGAAATACTTCTATCGAAACAGTAACTCAAAAAGGTATTAAGTTTGCCAAGCCTATATAACTACACGTATAACGAAGTTACAAGTACTTATAATTTTACAACCAAAAACAACATCAATTATAAAGTTGCATTTATAATTGATGAAACTCTCAATTCTGTATCCGGAGTTACTTTCGAAAATATATATCAAGTAATAATTGAAAAAGTTAGTGACACCGTTGAACCATTTGATAGTGCCGTTGCCAAAACAATTGACTACATTATTATATCTTTCTTTAAAAACACTCAAAATTCGTTAATCTATATCTGTTCACAAGCAGAAGAAAAGGCAGAGATAAGATTTAATGTTTTTAATAGGTGGTATTTAAATAGTACTTACAAGGAATTTGTAACAAAAATTGATAACGTAATAAATCTTGAATTTAATGGAGAAAAATTCTTACTTTATACTTCTTTAATGTACCATAACAACAACCCCAATATTGAGGACATTCTATCGGCTTATAACAAAATTGAAGAAGTTTTAAACGCGAAATAAATCCTCTGTCAGCAAGGCCTGGGAGAATATCTCAACTCCCCTAACTTCCACTTTGCCAATCAACCCAAACGCCTTATTTTGCGCATTCATTCAACACACGTATCATGTCAAACACAGCACCGTATAAAATAGATGTTCATGCGCACATTATGCCCGAGTTTATTCCTAACCTTAAGGAACGCTATGGTTATGGCGATGAGTTTATTTACTTGGATCATTACCAACCGGGCCGGGCAAACATGATGAAAGCCAACGGTACTTTTTTCAGGGCTATTAATGATTTGTGTTGGGATCCTAAAGCCATTATTCAACACATGGATAAACATGATGTGCAACTGATGGCTTTATCTACCATTCCGGTGTTGTTTTATTATTGGGCTAAGCCCGAGCATACGCACGAGTGGAGTCAATACATCAACAACCATTTGGCACAAATTCAGCGCGACTACCCTACCCGATTTGTAGGTTTAGGAACTTTGCCCATGCAAGATACTACGCTGGCTGTAGAGGAACTTACGCGATGCAAATACGAATTAAACTTACCCGGTGTTGAAATTGCAACAAACATTCTCGACTACAATTTAGATGACGAACGCTTTTTCCCTTTGTATGAAGCTGCCGAAAAATTAGGCATGTGCATTTTTGTGCATCCTTGGGATATGATGGGACAAGATAAAATGAAAAAGTATTGGTTACCTTGGTTAGTAGGTATGCCAGCTGAAACTTCGCGTGCCATTTGTAGCATGATATTTGGCGGTGTGTTTGATAAATTCCCGAAACTACGTGTAATGTTTGCGCATGGTGGAGGATGTTTTCCGCATACCATTGGCAGGGTTTCTCATGGTTATCATGCTCGTCCCGATTTATGCAACATTAACCAAGTAGCCGATCCATACGAGTATGTAAAGAAGTTTTACATTGATAGTTTAGTACACGATGAAGAGGCTTTGCGCTACAACCTAAAATTATTTGGGGCGGAGCGTATTGCATTAGGTAGCGATTTTCCTTTTCCGCTTGGCGATTTAGAGCACGGTAAATTTATTGAATTGATGAAGGATTTAAGTGCTGAAGAAAAATCGCAAATCCTTTATAAAACCGCTAGAGAGTGGTTGGGAATTTAACGGAGCAATGTAACGTTACCTTTTAATTCTATTCGTTGCTTTTTGCGGCCAACCCCCTCTGCCAAGTATACGTATACACCAGCCGGACAAGGTTTGCCTTCAAATGTTCCATCCCAGCTGTTATGTATATCAAAACTCTCAAACACTTTTGTTCCCCAGCGGTCGTAAATTACCAAATGGTACTCATCCAAAAACACACCACCTAATACAAACTTTTCGTTTAATCCATCGTTGTTAATGGTAAACACATTCGGGGCATAAAGTCGTGGTTTGGTTTCTATACATGCAATGTTTGATTCACTAAACACACTTTCGTTATTTTTTTCGTAAGCCGTTACCTTATAACAATAATCGCGCTGAATAAGGTTTACGTATTGATGAAAGAATGATGTGTCGGTTGGTGAATTATTAGATATGGTATAAAAAGCTCTGGCTGAATCATAGTAAAAATCTGCTTGGTATTTGCTCACTCCTGCCTTCCAATCTTTATAAGGTGTAAACACAATAATTGGATCGTATTTTAAAATATCGTTTTCCTTTAAATCAACTTTAAGCAATATGGATTTGGCCACATTACTTTCATTACTCAATCCACCACATTCATCTTTTAAATACGTGTAATACGAATAACTGTGTGCATCTACATCAACACTTCTATCTATTAAAAATGTATCAGCTGTTTCTTGGTAAAACATAGGAACAGTTTCATCATCACGCATTCTGTAAATGGCATATTTAAATCCAATTTTATGGGTGCGTTTATACCATTGCAATAAAATGTAACTATCAGAAACTACTGTCGCTCTTATGTTTTCTGTACCCGGAACTGTTGGCACAAATACCGGAACAGCGCCACTGGTATCACTCCAACTGAATATAGTACTATCTGTGTAATCTATGGTTTTAATGCGATAAAAATAAGTGGTGTAACAAGTAACCGATGTATCAATGTAGTTTCTGATGTTACTTTCAGTTTTATTAATCAACACAAATGTATTTCCAGAATCGGCATTGTTGCGCCAAATTTCGTAACGCTTAATGGTATCAAACCCAAAATAAGAAGTCCAATTTAGTACAATACTATTGTTGGTGGCTTGTGCCACAAGTTCAACAGTTGTATGTTTTATGGAGGTGTCGCTGGTATTACCACAAATATCTGTGGCATTTAAAGCGTAGGTATAAGGATTAATGAGTGTATTAATATTCTGCTGATTGAAGGTAGTATCATCTGCATTAAACACATCAATCCAGTTAAGTGACTCGCCATTATTAAAGTTATAAAATATGCGGTACTTGCCAATATCAGGTGCACTACTCTTGTTAAACTCAAATAAAGTGTTTGTATTATCCAATACCGTTGCCCTGTAAATGTTGGGCACTTCGGGTGGTATGGTGTCATCAATCACCGTTATAAAATCCGGTTTAATTATGGAATCAATACAACCGTTTGTATCAATAGCCATTAAACTAACTGCAAACTTCCCGGCTCTGGTAAACAGTTTTTGTACTGGCCCTGTGATGTAAAAAGTATCTTCATCATTAATCATCCAACGCCAATTTTGCACCTTAGATTGGTTGGGTGATGTATTTGTTAGAGTTACATTTGTATTGTAACAAATTAGCTGTTTATCGGCAATAAAATCGGGCTTAGGCAATGTATACACCACAATAGAATCTATCGCATCATAACCATAAGCACAGGTTCCACTGCTATCTATTAATGTTATCCTCGGATAATAAACTCCAGGCTGCGTGTATACATATTTAAAAGTATTAACCTCCATGGTATCAACCAAACCATCACCCAAATCCCACACAAAAAATTTGGCATTTGGCGATGTTGCAGTAAATTCAGATTCGTGCGGCATACAACCGTCTCTTGGCGAAAAGGTATAACCTCCGTATGGTCCACCTAAAACTAAATAATCAGGCATACCCAATGAATCAATACATCCTGCACTGTCTCTGATGGTAAGATAAACGGGATATTTACCGGGTTTGGTAAATGTAACCTCCGGATTTTTTAAGTTACTCGTATTAATTCCTATACGCCAACTCCACTCAGCAATGGGTGCAGCACCAACTACTGTGGTATCAAACAACCTAATTGGAGTAATTGGTAAATAACAATCTAATTTTTGTGGGTTTGCATAAAAACCTATTTGTGGCTTTCGGTTTACAACTCTTACAATTGTATCGGTTGACTGACTGCATCCATTAGAGTCTGTTATAATCAATGTAACATAGAGCAGGGTATCTTGTTGTGCATAGGTTCTGGTAAAGGCTGACCCATTAATGTTACCTGCACCCATATTCCAAGTGTAAATACCTGGTGATAAAACGTTATCAGGAGATGTGTTTGCTGAAAAGGTTATGGTTTGGCTGCCACAATTTAAAACCCTATTTACATTTATTTGCGGTTTTGGCTTGGATGGAACAACTTTTCTGCTGGTACTAAACTCGCAACCAATAGAATCTTTAACAGTTAAACGTATGTTATATCCTGCGGACTGCGGTTGATTGGCCGCGTTATATATAAAAGATGATGACCTAAGGGTATCTGTAATGGTCGAATCTTTGGATGTCCATAACCATTTGCGCTGCATGATTCTAAAATCAGTTTCAGAACTATCGTATGCAGTAACATTTAATGGCGTACATCCTCTAGTTGGAATAATATTTAATCGCGCAACTCCACCTGCAGCAAATGCAACAGAGTCTTTTGTTAGCGTGTACGAACAATTTCTTGCATCCAATACCGTCATGGTAAGACCATACCATCCCCTAGAACCTAGTGTGGCGTTGGCATTTTTACCCGAAGCTGCAAGTGAATTGGTAAACAGCCAATTTGTTGTGGTAATGATATATCCATTTGGGCCAATTGTACTGGTATTTTCGAGAGATACCCTAAGTGGTGCACAACCTACAGAATCTTTTACCCTGAAATTTAGTTTAGGCATTTCTGGTATCACAACTTCTATTTCGGCCGTATCAGGACAATTGTAAACCGTATCAAAAACAATCAATTTAACTTTAAAAACACCTGAGGTATCGTATTTATGTTTAGGATTTTTTTGCGTTGATGAGTCTCCATCACCAAACAACCATAAAAATCTATTCTTTCCGTACGACAAGTTGCCGTTAAAAACAATTGTATCGTTACCACAATTAACATCTGGTTGAACTAATCTTGCCCTTGCCGGATATACATCAATATAAAATTGTTTAGTTAGTGTATTAATACACCCGTTGTATTCAATATCTAAAGTGATGGTATACCTACCTGTATCTGGGAATGTAACTTCAGGGTTACGCACATTATCATTGCCATTTTTCCATTTCCATGTATACTTAAAATCCTTATCAAGACCACTACTCTCTAGCAAGGTGAACTTTACCGGATTGATTGTAGAAAAACATCCGGCTCTTTTATCAGCAATAAAATCAAATGTAATATTACTTCCCACCCTTACAGTGTCGTAAACTGTTGCTGTACATCCTGCTAATGTAATTGCCCTGAGCATCATCACATATTTTCCGGTATCATTAAATACGCGATTAAAAGCAGTGTCTGTGCTAACAACAACTCCATTATAAACCCACTCCCAACTACTAAACTCCGATCTATTATTTAACCTAAAATTGGCTGTATATGGTGCACACCCTTTTTTTGCATTTTGCAGGGCAATTTGTGGAGTAGGATTATAAACCGTGAGCTGTTTAACTGTACTGTCTTTACAACCATTAACATCTGTTACTACAAGCTTAATATTGTGATTGGCTAAATTGGTGTATGTGCTATTGTCTGTGGCCAAGTTTGATACTTGCCCATTACCAAAATTCCAATTATGATTCAAACCACTGCCTGATGATGTACTTGCGAAATTAACTGTGGTAGGAACTTTACAAATATTAGGTGGCTGCATGTTAAAGTTCGCAGTAGGTTTAGGATTAACAACAATAACCCTTTCTAATGTATCGCTACAACTGCCTAATTTACTGATAAGTTTAATGCTGTGTGACCCCGCTGGAAGCGTGGTAGTGAAGTTTTTATTTGGAAACAACCCGCCTAAACCTGCCTGCCAAATGTATGTGTTGGATGTAGAATCGGGAGTAGTGGTATTATTAAAAGTAAATGAATTACCTGCACAATGTGGTGAGGGAGGTAATGTGAAATTAGACCGGATGTTTGTGACATAAACAGCTCTTGGTTTAGTGACATAGGTTGCACATCCACCCGGTGCGGTAACTTTTAAAGTAACTGATATTGCGCCTCCACTGTTAAATGTAAAACTAGGATTTTGTAAATTTGATGATTGAGACGTGCTCGTGGTCCACTCGTATGTATAATTTGGGTTTGCCGGATTAACAGATGATGTAAAAACGTGGGTTGATGGTGGTTTACAAACATTTGAATTAGTAACCGTGAAGTCTGCAGTATGTGTTTGCGTGAGCGTTATCATCGAGTTGACCAATGTTGTACTTGCACAACCATTTGCATCAGTTACTGTAAGCGAAACATTTTTAGGGCCCGATGAAGTGTAAGTATGTGATGGATTATTTTGGTTACTAATATTTCCATCACCAAAATCCCATAACCAATTTGTAATAGCTGATGACCCTTGAGTTGATGTATTGTTAAATTGAACTAACAGCGGAGCACACCCACCTGTTTTGTTTGATGTAAAACTTGCTATAGGTGAAGTAAAAACAGTAATGAAGGCTGTTTTTGTTTCCACATCGCTACCGGATGCATTAGTAACAGTTAAACTTACCGTGTAAGTACCGGGTAAAATGTATGTTGCTGATGGATTTTGTAAAATTGAATTGTTACCGTTACCAAAAGCCCATGAATAGCTGGATGGTGAACCAGACGACAAATCCGTAAACTGAACACTCAGCGGACTGCATCCGGAAGTTTTATTAGCAGAAAAATTGGCAACAGGTTGCGCAGCCAATACCCCACAAATAAAAACCAATAGGCTAGTTAAAAAATATCGTATGATCTTCATTAGGACTACACACGAAGTTAAATCATAATATCTTTTTTAACAATAAACTTCGTTAATATCTCTTTATCTGATTAAAGTTACACTCCCTGTTAATGAAACTTTTTGTTTACTTCTACCAATAACGTCAATGGTATAAACATAAACACCTGATGGCATTGGTTTTCCTTCAAAGTTACCATCCCAAGCATTGTTTCTGTCGCTACTCTCATGTACAAGAGTTCCCCACCTATCAAAAATTTTCATATTGAACGACTCAATAAATAATCCTCCTACAACAAGTTTGTCGTTAATGGCATCACCATTTAAAGTAAATACATTTGGTACATAAACCCTAGGTTCTGTTCCAACACAAGTAATATTTGATTGACTGCTACTTAAATTACCATCTTGTTCTGAAGCGATAACTGCATAACAATAATTACGCTGACCTAAAGTTAAATACTGATGTATATATACCGTATCTGTTGATGATTGTGTTGCTATTTTACTGTAAGCACCAAGTGAGTCGTAGAAAAATAATAACTCATAGTTCTTTACACCATTTTGCCAATTGATGTATTTGGTATGATTTAGAATTGGATCATACATACCACGGTCATTTTTAATCAAATCAACCGTTAGTAATATGGTTTTTGCTTCATTACTTATTAAACTAATACCACCGCAAGCATCCTTTAAATAAACGAAATAAGAATAACTGTGCTCATCAACTTCTACATTTTCATCAACAAAAAAAGTATCTGAAACCTCCTCATAAAAATTTGCCAATAACTCATCATCGCGCATACGATAAATTAAATATTTAAAGCTAACTTCATAAGATTGTTTACGCCATTGCAACAAAACAACTCTATCATTTAAAACAGTTGCTCTAACTATACTTGTACCCGGCAAACTACTTATGTATACCGGTGTGGCACCGCTTGTATCACTCCAACTGTATTTGGTTGTATCTGCATCTTGCGCAACAGTTTTTATTTTATAGTAATAATTAGTAAAGCACGATATAGATGTATCAATATATTGAATTGTACCACTCGATACATTCTTAATTAAATAGAACGTACTACCCGAGTCTGGATTATTACGCCAAATTTCATAACGCCTTATCGCACCAAAACCTTTGTATGGAGTCCAAGCCAATTTTATGGCATTATCAATAGGCCAAGTTTTCAACTCAACTGTAGTATTTGTTGGCGATACCGGGCTTGTGTTCCCACAAATATCTGTTGCTTGAACCGCGTAAGAATAATGGTTATCCAGCGTATTGATTCCTGTTTCTAAATAAAATGTGTCGTCTACATTTAGCACATCTAATGAAGATTGCGGTGATGAACCCAAATAGTTATAAAATACACGATACTTATAAAAATCTTCTTCCTTCGAAGCATTAAACACAAACAAATTAGAGGTATTATCTATAACAGTTGCTCTATGAACAATTGGCGTTGCTGGAGCAATTACATCATTATATACAATTAAAGTATCAGTCTTAACAATGGTATCAGAACATCCGTTTGAATCTATGGCAATTAGTGAGATGTTATATCGTCCTGCAGTTGTAAACTTTTTTGTTATCGGCCCTTCCCCATTCAGCTCCTCGTTATTAAATCGCCACTTCCAAGCTGTTACAGCGTCCTTGTTTGGAGTTATATTTTCAAAGGTTAGTGATGTGTTGAAACAAATTTTAGTAGTGTCGGTAACAAAGTCTGGTTCGGGAGTATCGTATACAATAATAGAGTCAATCGCATCAAACGAATAAGCACATACACCGCTACTATCATAAAGTGTTAGTCGCGGATAATACACTCCTGCATCTTTATAGATATATGTATCTGTAGCAGTTTCCATGGTATCAACTAATCCGTTTCCGTGATCCCATATCAGATACTTTGCATTGGGTGATGAAACCTGAAACTCAACAGCAAGCGGTTTACAACCTTTTTTAGGTCCATAATTATAAGCCCCCCTTGGCCCACCCAAATCTATATAGTCGGGCATAATTAAAGAATCAACACAACCTGCACTGTCTGTAATGGTTAAACTTACATTGTATTTTCCTGGAAATGTTATCGTAAAAATAGGACTAACTTGATTACTACTGTTAGATGCAAAACGCCATAGTCTTGATTTTATCCCACTTGAGCCAACAACCGAAGTGTCAAATAACTGAATTGGTAACACAGGAAAATAACATGCACGCTGTCGTGGGTCTGCATAAAATGCAGCCATTGGTTTTTTATTTTTTACAGCAACAGATGTATCTGCGGTTACCACACAGCCGTTAGCATCAGTTACAGTTACTTCATATAAAAATGTACTATCTTCCTCTGTATAAATTCTGTTAATTGTAGATCCTACTCTGCTAAATGATCCGATATTCCAAACAATGTTGGCAGGCAAAAATATTTTAGTTAAAGCAGTATCAACATAGCTGGTAATTTGTGTTGACCCACATGTTACATTTTTAATCAACCCAACGTCAGCTGTAGGGTTTGAAGGTACTATTTTTTGCTCCGATACAAACTCACAACCCAAAGTATCCTTAACTATAACCTGTACTTTGTAGCCATCAACTTGTGCGGTTTGTGGTTGATAAAATATAAATGAAGAGTAATTAACAGTATCCGTTATGACAGAATCAACTGGTGTCCAAAGCCACTTTCTACTAATAATTGGGTAATCTGTTACAGTACTATCATAGCCAGTTACTGATAAGGGTGTACAACCACCTAAACGATCGAAGTATACCCTACTATCAAAACCAGGAACCTGAACAACTGAGTCTCTGTATACAGAAAAGGTACAACCTCTGTCATCAGTAATGCTCATGGTTAAACCTCTCCAACCATAAGAAACTAATGTATCAGTTGTAGTTAAACCGTCTGAAATTTCGCCACTGGTAAATTGCCAACTCGTATTCACAATTGCAGAGGTTAAAGGTCCAACTATTGTGTTATTTGTTAAGCCAACCTTCAGCGGACTACAGCCTAATGTATCGGAAACTACAAAACTTAAATTAGGTAGCTCCGGAATAAATAAATCAAACGAAGCTGTATCCACACAATTTGTTGTAGTATCGCTTGCAATCAAAACTACAGGGTAATTACCCGCCACATTATAAAAATGTTTTGTTACAACAACATTAGCAGAATCGCCATCACCAAAATACCATTTATATCTATTTGCACCAGCAGAGTTTGATCCATCAAAATTAACAGAGTCTCTACTGCAACTAACTATAGGTGAAACCATTCTCGCTAATGCAGGAAAAATATTGATATAGCTAAACTTTTCAATATGACTCTCACAGCCATAGTGACTAACTACTGCCCTAATATTATACGATCCTGTATCTGTGAAATTTATTACAGGATTTTTTTCACCTGCTGTTCCATTCTTCCAATACCAATTAAAAACCAAATCAGACAAACCAGAATTTTCAGTTAAGGTAAAACTTACTGGATTTATCTGCGAATAACATCCATTAAATTTATCTGCAGTAAAGTCGAAAGTAACGGTATCTCCAACCCAGATAGTATCAAAAGTTTCATACCTACAACCTGATGTGGTTTGGGCAATTAGCTTTACAACATGCCTTCCTGTTGTTGTAAATGCGTGATTAAATGAACTTGTGTTTCCTATTGTATCTAATCCATACACCCATACAAATGAATTAAAATCTAAAGCATTAATTACACTAAAATTGCTTTGATAAGGTTTACAACCTCTTTTAACATTATGACCGTTGATTTGAGCAACGGGTGTTACAACATTCAATAATTGCTCAATACTGTCTCTACAACCATTTACATCTGTCACTAAAAGCCTAACATTGTAATCAACAAGATTATTGTACGTTACTGTATCAGTCATTTGGGTTGATTCATCGCCATTACCAAATGTCCAGCTATGGGTTAGTCCAATACCGGTAGACAGAGAGTTAAACATAACATCAACAGGTACAAAACAAATACTTGAAGGCTGCTTGTTAAATAGAGCAGTAGGCTTAGGATTTACATTCAAATTTTTTGAAATACTGTCTCTACAACCATTAACATCTGTTACTAATTTTATCGTATAACTACCTTGCGCTAGAGTCGTTATTAAGTCTTTATTACTGTTAAAATTAGCATTATTTATACTCCATCTGTAATTAGTAACAGAGGTATCTGGCAACGATTTGTTCGTAAAATGAAATTGCTGACCACTACAATAAGGAGCAATAGGTAAATCAAATGCAGCCTGAGGATTAACAACAAAAACAGCATTGTTTTTATTTACATATGCAGCACAACCAGATGGTGCGGTAACTTTTAGATTGATTCCATAAACACCTGCACTGTTAATGGTAAATGATGGAGTGGTTTGGGTTGATGTTAAACCATTACTTGTACTCCATTCGTAAGAATAATTTGATGCATGCGGATTAACAGTTGGTGTAAAGGTTTGTGTTGATGGGCCTTTGCACACCAATGGACTATTAAATGTAAAATCTGCTGTGTGGCTCTGTGTAGGACTAAGCAAAGCATTTTTTGTTACAGTTGCAAAGCACCCATTGGTATCTGTTGCTGTTAACGAAATTGTTTTAGGTCCACCTATTGTATAAGTGTGCGTTGGGCTTTGTGTTGATCCTATACTTCCATCACCAAAATCCCATAACCATGTCCTTATTGGTGCTGAGCCTATAGTTGTAGTGTTATTAAAGGGAGTGGTTAATGGAACACAGCCACCTGTTACATTGGTTGTAAAATCAACAACAGGAGAATTAAATACGGTAATAAACCCCGATTTCACCTCAACATCGCTACCCAGTGCATTTGATACGGTAAGTGTTACGTGATAAATTCCAGGAACAATATAAATCGCTGATGGGTGCTGAAACGTTGATATATTACCATTGCCAAAACTCCATGAAAATGATGTTGGAATACCTGAAGATAAATCAGTAAACTGTACACTCAATGGACTACAACCAGACCTTACAGAAGCAGTAAAATCAGCAACAGGTTGCGCACTAGCTACACCTGAGAGAAGAATTAAAACTAAAACAAAAAATCTCAACCTTTAATTTTTTTAATAGTGAAAAAATTGGTTGTAAACAAGCACAGATTATCGGGTTATGGTAGTTTCTATTTTTCTTGTCAACTCATATCTCTTTTGTGTTAAATGCATGTGAACCTGAACATGTATTTCAACCTGCTCTTCATCTTTGGCTAATTCAAACTTCTCTAATTCCTCTTGATTATGCTTCATTAATTTCTCCACATGCTTAATTTTTAATCTCAGCAAAGCAGAGTCTACATCTTCTTTAAAGTTGTATCCAACAGGGTCTATAAACACATCATACTTCTTCTCCCAATTAGGACTAACCTCAAAATCTTTAGACATAATATCAGCAACAAAAGCAGTTACCAATGGATCTTCATGCCTTAAAAAGTAATTTAAATTTAATGCATCACTTGCTATCTGCTCATGAACTTCTGTTAAAATATTTGCAACAATTGGATGTTGAACTTCAATATCTTCTTGGACAATCTCGTGTAAAATAAACAATGCTACCGAAGCATAATCCTCGCTATAAGGTTTATCTCCATAACTCAACAAAACCCTAATCAAATCTTTTTCTTGAACATCTTGCTGATGCAAATCTTGAACAGACTCAATCAGCATTTCTTGTTCAGACAAGGTTTGCATTGGCTCTTGCTCAATAACAGGAGATTGCTTTTGTGTGTTACTTCTAACTAATCTATTCGCTTCACTTATTAGCAATTGTTCATCAACCTTCAGCAAAATCGAAGTTTCCCTTAAAAAAGTACTTCGCTTAAATGCATCAGGAATTCTACTGATGGTACCAACAATATCTTTTATTAACTCCGCACGCTTTACTGGGTCATTGCCTGCATCATTAATTAATAAATTCGTTTTAAATAAAATAAAATCCTGTCTATTTTCCTCCAAAAAAGCACTAAATGCCATAGGGCCCACTCGCTTGCAATAACTATCAGGATCTTCACCATCCGGGAAAAGAACAATCTTAACATTCAAGCCCGCTTCAAGCAACATATCAGTTCCCCTGAGCGATGCTTTTATACCTGCAGCATCACCATCATAAAGAACACAAACGTTATCAGTAAAACGCTTAATTAACTTAGTCTGTCCTTCAGTTAACGATGTACCCGATGATGCAACAACATTCTCTATACCCGCCTGGTGTAAACTAATTACATCAGTGTATCCCTCAACCAAATAAACTAATGAGTTTTTACTAATGGCCTGCTTCGCAAAAAACAAACCATAAAGCTCATTACTTTTATGGTATAAAGGTGTCTCTGGCGAGTTAACATATTTCGGGCTCTTAGGATCTTTAATTAAATACCTTCCGGCAAAAGCAATCGGCTTTCCACTAATTGAGTGTATCGGAAAGATAACCCTGTTTCTATAAGCATCATAAATCCTTCCCTGATCGTTTTCTTTTATTAATCCACCAAGTTTTAAGAGGTCCAAATTATATCCGCCTTCTTTAGCAGCATTGGTTAAGTGATCCCAACTCTCTTTAGCATATCCAAGCTTAAATTTCTCTATCGTCTCAGGTCTAAAACCACGCTCCTCAAAATAACTTAAGCCAACTGTTCTCCCCTCCTCATCATTCAGTAGCAACTCCGCAAAATAACGCTCTGCAAAATTGTTTACTATCTGTAAACTTTCACGCTCACTCGTTCTGCGTTTCTCTTCAATCAATTGCTCAGGCGAAACCTCTTGTTGCGGCCACTCAATCCTATACTTTTCTGCTAAATGTTTAAGTGCATCTATATAGTTAAGTTGCTCAATCTCCATTATAAAGTTAACAGAGTTACCCGCCTTGCCGCAACCAAAACACTTATAAATTCCCTTACTTGGCGATACACTAAAAGATGGAGACTTCTCCTGATGAAAAGGACAAAGGCCTGTTAAATTAGCACCCCGCTTTTTTAAGTTCACATATTCACCAACAACTTCCTCAACACGAGCAGCATCAACTATTTCATCTATTTTTGTACGAGGTATCATATAATAAAATGTGGCGTAAATTTAAGAAAAATATTTGCATTAAAACCTAAAATAATGTACGTTTGCATCCCGTTAAAGTTTAATACAAACTCTTAACAAAACGGCTCAATAGCTCAGCTGGATAGAGCACCGGTTTTCTAAACCGTAGGTCCCAGGTTCGAATCCTGGTTGGGCTACAAAAAACACCAACAATGTTTGGTGTTTTTTTTTGCATTTAAATAATCAATATAGGTCAGATTATTATTTCCTGTGTGTTCCCATGGGGCCGGGTATTTCGCTGATCTTTTGCGTCATCGC
>CAZRVA010000059.1:0-15571 GCA_964603255.1 uncultured Chitinophaga sp. | reverse complement strand
GTTCGGTCTAATTCGGTATGATGAGGAGTTGATAATGGTTGTCCAACTGCAATCATCGAAACAAAAACCATTAAAACCAATAATGTAAATAAATTTCTCATTAGTTTCCTGCCTTAATGTATTGCCAACCTTGCTCTTGTTTTATAATAATCTCACCAATACCCATGCGTACAAAAGTCATGTTAGGTAAAATTTCATCTTTGTTGATTTTCTTTTCTAGCATGGTGTTTTCGCATGCTACAAAATCAATTCCCCTCTGTTGTAATTGGCTAATTTGGGTGCCAAGTTTTGTTTTGTTATTCATCAACAATTCAATACCCGGGCCATGACAAACAATTTCAATATTTACTGTATCGCCCCAGCCATTTTTTAAGTTGTTTAATTGTTTGATCAGGCCTTTGTGTACAACAGTATCAGCCGAGGTTAACTGCATTACAATTAAATGTTTTTTATACGTGTTGTTTTGCGCTTGGGCAATAAATATTGAACCTACCAATAGGGTAAGAAAAAATAGGTGTTTTGTAAATTTCATTGCAGTTATTTTTATGATTGTTTTGGTAATTTTTGTTTGGCTTCTTTAATGGGTTTAAACGGCCCAAACTTGTGCTGCTGCTCGCTAAATTTATCAGCAAATGGTCCAAACGGATGATCAACAGGTTTGCCTGCAATATTTGGCCAATCTTTGCTCAAGTCTTTTTTAGGTCGAGGCATGCTGTTCACAAATGCCGCTACATCCCAGGCTTCCTCATCAGTAAGTTGTGTATTGTTGTGCGTTGCACCCAATGGCATATTCGACTTTACAAAGCCTGCAAAACGAGATAGCCTAAACAATCCTGCACCATCGTTGTAGCTGTGTTTGCCCCATAATGGAGGAAATTGGAAAGCTGTTTTATCTCCATTTAAAACACCTTCTCCGTTACCTTGATGACAGCTAGCGCATTTGCTATCGTATACCAATTTCCCTTTTTCAGGACTTGCGGCTCTGTCTAAATAAGGCACTTCGGTTATGCCACTTCCTTTTGGTTTATCACCTTTGTTTACATTATTTCCAAGCCATTTAATGTATGCAATAATAGCAGTCATTTCTTTGCTGGTAGTATCCAATGCTTTTCCGTTTAAGCTTCTTTCAAAACAATCGTTTACGCGTTTGGCTATGGTTTCTGTAGCACCAGAGCGTTCTCTATACTTTGGATAAGTAGCATAAACTGCACTGTAATTATTGCCCCAAACTTTAGTGCCGGCATCTAAGTGGCAGTTCTGGCAATTCATACCATTTGTTATTTGTGCAACACTTCCTTTAGGGCCCAAATAAATAGACGTATTGGCAATTAAATCTTTGCCATATTTTATCAATTCGGCATCCGCATTATTTTCCGCAGTTGCCCAATCAGGTGCGTGCCAAAATTCATCTGTAATATGTTTAGCCACGGCTTGTGGTTGTTGCACCACAACTACTTTATTTACTACTGAATTTTGTTTGGCTAATCCACCAAGACCAATGGTTATGGTATACAAAAAGCCAATAAAAATAAGTGCTAATAATACATGAAACCCTTTCATAATGTTACTCCATTTATTTACTCAACCGATTTACCAGAAGCTATCCAATTGGTGATACCGCCTGATAAATCAAATACACTATTGAAATTTTGTTTGGTCATAATAGAGGCCGCTTTGCCACTTCTGTTGCCGCTTTTGCAATAAACTAAAACCGTTTTCGATTTGTCTATGCTGTTTATTTGAGCTTCGAAGTTATCTCCGTAAAAGTCCATGTTCACAGCACCTATTATATGTCCTTCGTTGAATTCTTGTGGCGTTCTTACATCTATTAAAACAGTGTTAGGTTCTGTTAATTTTTGCTCGAACTGAGCTACATCTAATACGTTGTTTGATGTGTTGCAGGCAACCATAAAAGCTGCCATTATGAAGGTGATGCTAAATATTTTTAATTTGGTTTTCATACCTATGGTTTTAGTTGGTGTTATTTTGGTTTGGTTGATTACGGTAAAACTCACAAGAGCCAATACCGTAGTCAATTTTTAATAAGGCCATTACTAGTAGTATCAAACCTATTACCGCAAAAGGCCATAACCCGCTATACACAAAGGCTGCAATACTTAATAAGCCTAGTATTACCCTGATGATGCGTAGTGAGTTGAAATTTTTAAACATGTTTTAATGTGGTAACTTTGGACGTAAGTAACTGTATGTCCATGTACCCAACAAAGCGCCTAAAATTGGAACAATAATAATGGAGTATCCTGCACCTAATAAACTGTACAGTGGCCCAGGACAAGCCCCGGCTAACGCCCAACCCATTCCAAATATGGTACCACCAATTATAGATCCTTTGTTAAATTGTTTATCAGGTATTACAATAGCCTCTCCGTTTATTGCTTTTACATTAAACTTTTTAAGCAATAAGATTGAAATCATTCCCACAGCAATGGCCGATCCAATAATTCCATACATATGGAAGCTTTGAAATCGGAACATTTCTTGAATTCTAAACCATGAAACAGCTTCTGTTTTGGTTAATACGGTTCCAAATAATACACCAACCAATAAGTATTTAATGTTTTTCATTTGTGTTGATTAATTAAAATAGTTGATAAATAAATGGAGCGATAATGTGGGTCATCAGTAACCCTCCAATAAAGAAAAATATTACGGTAACCAACGATGGCCATTGTAAACTTGAAATACCCATGATAGCATGGCCTGATGTACATCCACCAGCATATCTTGCACCAAAACCTATTAAGAAACTGCCCAATACAATAACAATAAACCCTTTAACGGTAAATAAACTTTCCCAGCTAAAAATATCAGCAGGAAGTAAACCATCAAAACTATTTACTCCAAGTGCTTTAATGTCTTCTATTGTTTGTGCTGATATATCAACAGGAGCATCGTTGCGCAATAAAACTCCGCCAACAAATCCGCCAATTAAAATTCCTAGTACAAAAAACATGTTCCACATTTCTGCTTTCCAATTGTATTTTAAAAACTGAATATTAAAAGGCGCAACAGCTGCACAGGTATGGCGTAACGATGAAGAAATGCCCAACATTTTGTTGCCAAATACCAAAAGTAATGGCACTGATATTCCAATAAGTGGCCCGCTTACATACCACGGCCAAGGTTGTTTAAGTAACTCTAACATGAATTAATTTTTAAGTTTAAAGGTTAATAATGGTTTAAATACATGATTAACTAAATCAGCCGAAACGCAACCGTGAATAAACTTATTTAAACCGGTACGTTGCATACTTCCAATGGCAATTACATCTATGTTTTCTTTTGCTGCGTAATGTATTATTCCTTCTTCTACATCATTGTCATTGTATACGGCATACGCTACATTAGTTAGTTCGTGCTTAGCAGCAAATGCTTTCATGTGAGCAATGGCTTCGCTATCACTAATAAAGTTGTCTTTAGTATTGATGCGTAATAGATGAAGTTTTGCGTTAAATGCATGTTGCATCTTAACTACCATTTCGCAATGCGGAATGTCGTCTTCTTTAAAGCTGCCGGCCAAAACAATGCTCTTAATTTCCATATCAGATCTATCGCATTTAAGCGAGAAAACCGGAGCTTCAACGTGCATAGCAACATACTCGGCATGCGAACCATTAATAAGTTCTTTTACACCTGTTGCGCCATGGGTTCCCATAACAATTAGGTCGGCCTTTGTTTTCTCTGCATATTTTACTACCTCTTCATTTACATGACCAAAGCATACGCAATAACTTACATGGTGTTTGGTGTTACTTTTAATGGTCTCTAATTTCGCTAGGGCTTCTTCTTTTTGTTTTTTAGGAATAGATATATCCATTTCACCATCTTCCATCAATTCACCATCGTTGGTTAATAATACGTGAGATGGTAGATTAATAATGTGTAATAAATGTAACTCACTTGGTGTATGATCTGCAACTTTTACTGCTAACGATAAACCGTATTCCGATAATTCGCTAAAGTCTGTTGGTATAATAATTTTTTGCATGATAGTAGTTAATTAGATTGCTGCGCTGCCAAAGGCAGCGCAGCATCGGGTTTTATTTAGTTGTGTGGCCAAGCGCCTATACCACCAATTAAGTTGTATGCTTTTAAGCCAAGGTCCGACATCATCATACATGCTTGTCCGCTTCTGTTACCGCTACGGCAGTATACAAAGTAAGTTTTGTTTTTATCAAGCTGTTCAATCTCATTCCTAAAATTATAACTCATAATATCCAAGTTAATGGAGTTAGGAATATGACCACCATTGTATTCAGCCGGTGTTCTTACATCAAGCAATACGGCATTGCTATCTTGCTCAAATTGTGCTTTAAATTCGCTTCCGTGTAAATTCATTTGTTTGATTCTTAATAATGATTTTAAAATGTTCTTCAGTTTTTTGATCATCATTGATTACAACAATGTACTAGGGCAAACGTAATCTGATACCTTAAATAACTCAGAATCTTTAATGGCTTTAAATCCGCCATCAACATCAATTAAGTTGTTATAACCACGTGCTCTTAAAATTGATGTAAAAATCATCGAACGGTAGCCACCTGCACAGTGTACGTAGTAAGTTTTGTTTTTGTCAACTTTTAACATGCTCTCGTTAATGTAATCAAGTGGTGCGTTAGTTGCGCCTACAATGTGTTCGGATAAATGCTCGCTACCTTTTCTAACATCTAAAATGTTTATTTCAGGATTTGCTTTTTGTGCTTCTGCTAACTGTTGAACACTAATGCTGGTAATGCTATCAACCTCTTTGTTTGCCGCTTTCCATGCATTAAATCCACCTTTCAGGAAACCAATTGCATGGTCGTAACCAACACGGGCTAATCGAGTAACAACTTCTTCTTCTCTTCCTTCTTCAGTAATTAAAAGAATTTCTTGTTTAATATCCGGAATTAATGCACCAACCCAAGGAGCAAAACTTCCATCAATACCAATGTTAATAGAGTTAGGTACAAATCCTTTTGCAAACTCTTGTGGTTTACGTGTATCCAAAATCAAAGCACCGGTTTCGTTGGCTGCGGCCTCAAATGCCTCAGGCGATAAAGCTTGTGTTCCTCTGTTTAATACCTCTGTAATGCTATCATAACCTTCAATGTTCATCATTACGTTTAACGGGAAGTAAGCTGGAGGTGGCATTAAACCGGAAGTAACCTCTTTAATAAACTCTTCTTTAGTCATATCGGCACGTAAAGCGTAGTTGGTTTTCTTTTGGTTACCTAAAGTGTCATAAGTTTCTTTACTCATGTTTTTACCACAAGCACTACCGGCACCGTGAGCAGGATAAACCAAAATATCATCGCTTAATGGCATAATTTTGTTTCTTAACGAATCAAATAAGTGGCCGGCCAAAATATCTTGCGTTAAATCTTCAACTACTTTTTGTGCCAAATCCGGGCGACCAACATCACCAATAAACAAAGTGTCACCAGAGAATAAGGCATGCTCTTTTCCGTTTTCATCAATCAATAAAAAGCAAGTGCTTTCCATGGTATGACCTGGTGTGTGTAATACTTTAATGGTTACATTACCCACTTTAAATTCTTGTCCGTCTGTTGCTATTATCGCATCAAAACCTAAGTTAGCTGTTGTTGGACCATAAACAATTGGAGCGTTAGCTTTTTTGGATAAATCTACGTGACCAGAAACGAAATCGGCATGGAAGTGTGTTTCAAAAACGTATTTAATTTTTACGTTGTCTTTTTCTGCACGTTCTAAGTAAGGAGTAGTTTCACGTAAAGGATCAATTACTGCAGCTTCTCCGTTGCTCTCAATGAAGTAAGCACCTTGTGCTAAACATCCGGTATAAATTTGTTCTATTTTCATAATAATCTTATTTTTTGTTTTGTTCGATTTGATGATACAAAGTTCGTATCGCTTTAAATATTGTTTAGTTACTTATGTTACATTGGCTTGTAACAAGAGTTACATTACATAAATAATTCCTTGATGATGATGTAGATACCCATGATTAAAACAAACCATCCAAAGCTTGTTTTTAACTTACTGCCTGCAATTTTCTTTGAAAGGAATATCCCGATGAAAATACCAACTACAGCAAACAAGGTAAATATACCAAGCAATGCCCAATCGATGTTGCTATTGCCTTGTAAGTCGCCAATAAATCCGATTAATGATTTTGCTGCTATAATAAATAGTGATGTTCCAACTGCTAATTTCATGGGCATTTTGGCCAATAATACCAACGCAGGAATAATTAAAAATCCACCACCAGCACCAACTAAACCGGTAAGTACGCCCACAACTGTTCCTTCCAATAAAATCATCGGGTAATTGTATGTCATTGGTTTTTCCTCATCTCCATCATCTGCTTTTTTACCCGGTTTAATCATAGATAAAGAAGCCATAATCATTACCACAGCAAACAATAACATTAATGCAATTGGTTTGGTAATTACTAATGAGCCAATAGAAAATAACTCTGACGGAATAAATGGAACCAACCACAAACGCGTTGCATAAACTGCTGCAATGGATGGAATACCGAAAATAAATACAGTTTTAAAATCAACCTTTTTTTGTAATGCGCTCTGCGTACCGCCAACCAAAGCAGTAGTACCCACAATAAATAAAGAGTAGGCTGTTGCTAAAACAGGATTAACTCCCATAATATAAACTAGAATTGGTACAGTTAAAATGGAGCCCCCGCTACCAATTAAACCTAACGAAATGCCTACCAAGGCTGCTAAAGAATATCCTAATATTTCCATGTTGTGTTTTTTTGTTGTGCAAAATTGCAGCATACAAAAACCATGGTTAGTTACAAATGTTACAAAGCGTAATTTTCTTTTGTATGATTGATGTTGATATTAACAAAATTTATAGCAAAGTGTAGTTGTGTCGGGCTGATATTTTAACTATTATTGTTGCGTAACCAATGTTACCGTTAAGCAATATTTGTGGTATTAATATTGCATAGTGTTTAAATCAAAAATAAATAACAATATGACGACAGTAAAATTAATAAGTGTGGGTGCGTTAGCCCTAAGTTTAATAGGATATACCGCGTATCAATCAAACACCAAAAAAGAAAATGTAGTTACCGTAACACCACAGGCCGGAGCTACTTTACCCGATTTTATGGTAAAAACAGATCAAGGTAAAACCGTTAACTTAAAAAGTTTTAAAGGCAAAAAAGTATTTGTAAACTTATGGGCAACATGGTGTGGCCCTTGCCGCAGAGAAATGCCTTCTATTGAAGCATTGTACAACAAAACAAAAGGTAAAAAAGTAGAGTTTGTAATGTTGAGTTTAGATGATGATTTTAACAAAGCAATCAATTATAAATCTACCAATAAATTTACGATGCCAATGTATTATCCTGCAGGTAACATGCCAGCTTTGTTTAACGTAGATGGTATTCCGGCAACATTTGTGTTTGATGAAAAAGGTGAGTTAGTTAAAACTATACAAGGCAGCACTAACTACGATACACAAGATTTTGTAAACTTACTTACCAAGTAAATCAATCTTGAAAAATTATACAAAGCCTTCGCAATTATTGCGAGGGCTTTTTTTATGGGTATTGTGGGTAAATATACATGGAATTATTTTCAATAAATTTTATCATTGTTCCATAACATTTCAAGCATGAAAAAATATATCATATTGGTTTTAACATTTGCTTTACCTGCATTATTCGCATTTACTCAAGTTAACAAGTTTCCAAGCATTACCTGCACCAATTTAAAAGATAAAGAAGTGGTGTTGCCAACTGATATGCAAAACAAACGCACCGTAGTTGCATTAATGCTAAGCACCAAAGCGGACAAATACATGCAAAATTGGGCACAACCGTTATACAATTCGTTAATGGCTGATGGCATGGGAGGGATGATGAGTGGCAATATGTACAATGCTAATTTGTGTTTTGTGGGTGCAGTAAAAGGACTTGCAAAATTAGCTTTGCCCGAAATGATTAAAAAGGCCAAGAACCAGGTAGATAAGAAGTTTCATGGCAACTTTATGTACACCGATACAGATATGGATGCTTTGATGAAAGCACTAAATATTACCGATAAAAGTTTACCTCATTTTATTGTGGTTGAAAAAGATGGTAGCATTATTTACCAAACGTCAGGCGAGTATACAGAAGATAAATTGAATGATATAACAGGTTCTTTATTGAATTAATTATTGATTAACCACACAGGCAATACTTGCAACACTTAAGTGTGGTGTATGGCTTAAAATGCTGTGCGCGCAGGCTTCAATAGTAGCTCCGGTTGTTATTACATCATCAACCAGCAATACTCTTTTATTACTGATTAACTCCGGAGATTGTATATCAAATACATCACCAACATTTAACCACCTATCAAACCTTCCTTTTTTGGTTTGTGTTTCGGTATATTTTTTTCTGATTACAACATTGGTTAAATGCGCACATTGTAACGACTGTGCAAGTCCTTGTGCAAAACAATCACTCTGGTTATAGCCGCGTAATTTTAACTTTTTGTCGTGCAATGGAATAGCTACAATGGCATCAAAATGTATCCCGCTCTCTTTTAGTTTTGAGCCATACAATTGACCTAACATAATGCCAAGTTCAGGGTTATTACTGTATTTTAACTCGTGCAAAATTTTCTGCACAATCCCTTGCTTTCTAAATATTAAAAATGAAAAAGCTTGTTCTAATTTAACCCTACCCCAAAATGCTTTTTCAAGTTGATTTTCGGGTAGGGTATGAAATTTTGTTTCCGGAAAGTTTTCAATGCAATGGGTACAAATGTGTTGCTCGGCAGCCAATAAAACTCCGTTACAACCCACACACAAGTTGGGGAAAATAAGTCCAACCAACGTGTTTATCATACCATTATTCTTTTACAGCTTTTAACCATGCTGTGCCTTGGTTTGTGGTAATTTTAATAATAAACAATCCGTTTGGTAAAGCAGCGGTGTTTAGGTTTATTTGGTTGATGCCGGTAGTTAAATTGGCTTCTTGTTGGTAAGCTAATTTACCATCAATACCATAAACTTCTACTTGCCCAACTTCAACTTGTTTGTTGTTAAAACTTAATTGTAATTGGTTTTTAAACGGCATTGGATAAGCATTTAATTGCATAAAATCTGCCAAGTTGTTTTGTAAACCTAAAGCAAAAATTTGTATACTATCTGTTCTTGATTTTACGCAACCATCATTGCTGGTAACCACCAATCTTACTTGCATTTTTTGTGGGCCACTTAATTTTATAGTTGGATTGGCTTCGTAAGCTCTAATCACGCTATCGCCTGTAAATGTCCATGCGTAAGTTTTGCCGTATAAAGATTTATCAATAAAAGTTACATAATTGCCGGTGTCTCTTACCCACTCGTAATCTATTTCTGGCGTTTCTAATACATTAATAAACTGCGTGTTTGAATCTATTAAATTGCCCTGTTTGTATAGGTATAAGGTTATTGGGAAATTACCTGTTTTGGGAAATGATTTTGATACTGTTCTTGTTGTTGCAGTTTGTCCATCACCTAAATTCCAGGTATACGAATCACCACCTTGTGGGTTAGCTGTAAAATTTACGTTTACGGGTCCGCACCCGGAAAATCTATTGGCTGTAAATGATGCAGAGGCATTCATCCCGTATTCAAAAACAATACTACTATCCGGTAATTGCCTGATATCAGTAATTGCAACATTTGATGGCTGACGAACACCATTTACTTTTAAGTGTAAATTACTTGCAGGCATGGTGGTTGGTGTAAAGTTTTGGTTTGATGATTGCGGATATAAATCACCGGCATCTCCACGGTTAATGTTACGTTCTAAATGTCTTTGTCCGTCTGCTTGCATCAAACCAACACCTAATTGAGAGGTGTCGTTATTTACATTGTTTGATGCTTCACTTAATAAACGCGCACGATTGGTATTGATATGCCAGATGGCTAATCCTCTTGATGGTAAATATGCATCAAAACCTTTGCGCTGACGGTTCTCCAATAAATAATATTCGTTAGCAACAGAAGTATTAATTCTGAAAACCATATCGCTATCAACCACTGCAAACGGCAAATTATAAAGAGCCGTATCAGATATCACAGTTGGTGTTACCCAGCCCATTCTTATTCTGCTCCATGCATCGTTTAAGCATGGGGTTCTTTCGCTGTTTAACCAAGGGCCTCCAGCCATTAAAGAAAAGTTGCCTGCGGCTTCGTTGTTGTTTTGTGTTGAGTATAAATCTGGTAAATCTAATAAGTGTCCAAACTCGTGCGCAGCAACACCAATTCCCACCATAGAGTATGAGCCTCCGCTGTATCTTTTCTCAGGAAACATACCATAGGCCGAAACCTGAACGCCATCATAGGTTGGTCTTTGTGCCGCAGGTAAAGTTGATCTAAACGACCAAATATAATTGTTTGCGTTTGGTGCGCTTTGTTCTTCTGCACCAATACCTGCATGCATCAAAATTACACCATCAACAAAACCATCACCATCATTATCAAATTGACTAAAATCTACATTGAACGAATCATTCGCATCTTTTAACGCACCAAGTAAAAGTTGGCGTGTTGCGGTGCTGTAACTTGGGCTGCTGTTTCGACCGTAGTAAAGATAACTGCTATCTGCCATTACCCAACCATATACGATACATTGTAAATCTAGTTTGCCATTAGATGTTTCCAAGAAAAAGTCGCGGAAAGAACCTGTTCCATTATAGTTAGGTTGATTTAACAATAACTCGAAATTTTCTTTTGCAATGGTTGCTCTTAAGTCTGGATACTCAACCAATACTACCAATATTTTGCGGTTGCCTGTTGATGGAAATGGATAAGGTCCTGCAGCTTTGTTTAATGCTTCTTGTGGCTCTAACTGTTGATGCAATTGCATCAACATATTTTGTTGTGAAGTACTGTAACGTAGATGAGGCAATACGTTTGCTTTCATTTGTTGTCCATCGCGAGCAATGATACCACTGTTTACAAGGTTACCGGCCTCATCTGTTTTGGCGTATTCAAAATAACCCTCACTGTTTTTTAATAAAGTAAAACCATCTTCAGTTTCAAGGTAATGTATAGCCTCGTTGCCTATAGGGTATAATGTAATTTTACTTCCGTCAGGTTGAGTTATGGTGTTAACATAAGGTGCAACACTGCAATTACTTCTTTGGGCATGTAAATATTGAGGAAAGGCAAGGGTAAAAAGAATAAAGGAACTGAGTACTGATAATAAGTTTTTCATTTATTTTTGTGATACGTTTTTTGAATTTAGAAAATAAAACTAGGCTTTAATCAACAACTTAACAAGTTTTATTGTAATTTAGTTCAACAATAGCAGTATTTTTTACAATTAGTTAACACAAGTTGTTTGAAGCTGCTTAACCGCTATTGTCATGAAAATCAACTATCGTAATGCAACCATCATTCATATTATTGATGAGTCTCCGTCTGTTAAACGTTTCTTTTTTAAGTTTCCCGAAACAGAGCAGTTTGATTTTAAACCGGGGCAGTTTGTAATGCTCGATTTACCCATCGAATCTAAGGTAACAAATAGAAGTTATTCTATAGCATCAGCACCTGATAACGACAATATTTTTGAGTTAATTATTGTCTTAAATCCTGATGGGCTTGGAACCCCGCATATGTGGGAGCATTATAAAGTTGGCGACCAAATTCCTGTAGCTGGTCCGTTAGGTAAATTCACATTGCCTGAACAAATAGAAAATGATTTGTGTTTGATTGCCACAGGAACTGGTATCGCTCCATTGCGAAGTATGTTACACCACATCATCAACCAAAATATTCCTCACAAAAACATATACCTAATTTTTGGCAGCCGCACTTGCAAAGATATTTTATACAACATAGAAATGCAGGCTTTAAGTGGCAAGTATCCATATTTTTCGTTTGTGCCAGTTTTATCAAGACCGGATGAAGAATGGACAGGAGAACATGGCTATGTGCACCATGTGTATGAAAAGTTATTTGCAGATAAACGACCTGCTACATTTTTCTTATGTGGTTGGAAAAATATGATAATGGAAGCCCGCGAACGCCTCACCAATATGGGTTACGAAAAATCACAAATTAAGTTTGAGCTGTATGATTAAGAGAGCGGTTTAAAGTTTGTGGTTTAAAGTTTGTGGTTTGTAGTTCATGGTTCATAGTTAGTTTCCAACCTCCGGCCTCTAATCTCTGACTTCGAACCTCAAAATAATTAACTACATTTGCGGTCTCATGTACTCAAATAAAAAGAATTACGGACGACCACAAGGCAATTTTAAAAGAGCCGAAAAACCAGCAGCAGATAAACACCAAATTATTTATGGTATTCATGCTGTTACCGAGGCCATAAATGCCGGTAAAGAATTGAATAAAATTATTTTTCAGCGTGGTGAGTCTGGTCCGTTATTGCAATCACTAACCAAACAAGCCCGCGATTTGGGTATTCCAACTCAATACGTGCCTAAAGAATCAAATCTGTTCCCTACCAATAAAAATCACCAAGGCGTTTTAGCTTTTGTTTCACCGGTAACTTACCACAAGTTAGAAAACATTGTTCCGCAATTGTTTGAGGAAGGTAAAGTGCCTTTTATTTTGGTGTTGGATAGAATTACTGATGTAAGAAACTTTGGTGCAATTGCCCGCAGTGCCTATTGCGCAGGTGTGCATACCATTGTAATACCAGATCAAGGAAGTGTGCAGGTTAACGAAGATGCCATCAAAACATCAGCAGGCGCATTGCATCATTTGCCGGTTTGCCGCGAAAAAAACATGAAAACCGTAATGGAACTCCTCAACCAATCTGGTGTGTTAACAGTAGGTTGCAGCGAAAAAGGTAAAGGCATGATTCATCAATTAGATTTAACCGTTCCAGTTGCTGTAATTATGGGTAACGAAGAAACCGGAATCAGTGAAGACGTATTAAAACGTTGTACTGAATTGGCGCGTATTCCAATGGATTTTGGTGTACAATCATTAAACGTATCGGTTGCGGCTGGTATTGCTGCATACGAAGTGGTTCGTCAGCGCATCACCAACTAAAAAATTATTTAAAATTTACTTCAATGGCATTTCGAAGTAACTTTACTTTTCCATCGTTTTCCATTTGTTTCAGCAACCTCGATATCACAACCCTTGAGGAGTTTAAGTCGTTTGCAATTTGCTCGTGAGTTAAATTAAGCGTGTTGCTTTGGTATGCATTTTTTTGTTTAATTAAATAGTATTCCAACCTTTCATCCATACCATGAAAAGCTACGCTGCGCAGTGCATCAAGTACTTCTTGGTACCGACTTCTGTATGATTCAATAACAAAATAATACCAACTTTTATGCTTAATCATCAAATCGTCCATCAATTCAATTGGAATCATTATGGCTTCTACATCTTCTATTGCTATTGCTTCTAAATCACTCTTTCGGTTACGTGCGGCACACACAAAAGATAAAGCACATGCCTGTCCAGGTTCAAGATAGTACATGAAAAATTCCTCGCCATCCTCGCCATTGGTAAATAGCTTAACGCGCCCTTTAGTAACCAACATGGTCGATTTTAAATACTGCCCACTGCGCATCATTTCATCGCCTGTTCTAAACTGTTTAACAACTGCTTTTGATGCAATGGCTTGTTTTAATGCGTCATCAAACTGAGGATAAAATTTATTAAGTAACTCTAATGTATCTGCCATGTACTATTTTATAAATGAACTCCTAAACTTATTCCAAAATTAATATATAATGGCTCTTTGCCATAACCTTGGGTTGGCGTGTAGCCATAATAACTGTTGTGATTGCTTACTTGGTTATTAAACAAATTTGCATCAGTTTGTTTGATTCCTGTTTTAACCTGTAAACCCAAATATAATTTTGATGAGAGAAATATATCACTACCGAATTCTAACTCAGCACCGTAGTTTAAATGGTTCTGATTAAATGTTTTAGTTGAGGGGCCAAAAGCATCATTATATGTAAAGTTTAAACGATGAATACCTGCCGTTACCACACCCATTGCACCTAAATACAAATAGGTGTTTTGGTCACGGTGCTGTAGTAAAATAATTCCTGGCTTCAGTGTTATGCCTTGTATAGTAAGTTTGTGTGTTAAAATTTGTGGGTCAGTTGATTCTGCTTCAAAAGCTTTATTGTCAATATTAAAATAGTTTAACCTTAGCATAAATGAAGGTACTTTTTCGCGCATCCATTTTGCTTCTACACCTAATGGATTTTGTTTATATATAGAGGCATTTACACCAAAGGAAAAACTGCTTTTAGTATGCTCTGTTTGTTGCGCCACAATAGATGTGCCGGTTATAAGCATCATCAGAATGAGTGTTAATTTTGTTTTCATAGCTATTTCAAAATTAGGTAGTATTCGTAATAGGGGTCTGAATACCAATATGGATCTTTTATTTCTTTAACGGTGTAATCAACATTGTTAAATGTATGTTTGTTAATAACCGGTTTATCTAATGAGTAGGCAATTCCTTTATCTGCACAAGGATCTTCGGGTTTAAAATCTTTTTTTACCAATGCCGTATAATCAATGGTATCGTAACCCATATTGTGGTGAATAAAAATTTTAGTATTCGGCTTATCCAAACTCAGTTTCCATGCAATAACGTTTTTACCAATCGAATCGCTTTTAACATCAGTACGCATACTACCAAATTGATAAGTTACACTCAGGAATTTTTGTGCACTATCCTCAAATTTTAAATAATAATACTCAGTTGGATTTTTACTAAAATAGCCATCGCAGCCATTGCCACAACTGCTCAGTGCAAGTATTGATGTTATTAAAAATATAACAACAACACCCGAAAATAAGTAGTGTTTTTGTTTCTTCATAGTAAGTATATTAAGATGGTAATTTATGGATTTTTATTCAAACATCTTTTATAAAGTTGAACGGTGTTCTCTAAACCATAATACAGAGCATCAGAAACTAACGCGTGGCCAATACTTACCTCTAATAAGCCGGGAATATGTTGTGCGAAATAGGTTAAGTTTTCTAACGATAAATCATGTCCTGCATTCAAACCAATGTTTAATTCTTGGGCTTTTTGTGCAGCTTCAATAAACGGGGCAATGGCTTTTTCTTTTTGGGTTGAGTAATGATGCGCATAACTTTCTGTATAAAGTTCAATGCGGTCTGTGCCGGTTTCTTTGGCTCCTTCAACCATTTTTATATCTGCATCAACAAAAATGCTGGTGCGTATTCCGTTCGATTTAAACAGTGCAATAATGTCTTGTAAATATGTTTTGTGTGTGATGGTATCCCAACCGTGGTCGCTGGTTAGCTGCCCCTCAGTATCAGGAACCAAGGTTACCTGTGCTGGCTTTACTGCCAAAGCTAAATCTACAAACTTTTGCTCTTTAGGATTGCCCTCAATGTTAAATTCGGTAGTTAATACTTTGCTCAATTCATATACATCAGCATACCTTACGTGTCTTTCATCCGGTCGTGGATGAACCGTTATGCCATCAGCGCCAAATCGTTCAATGTTTAATGCTGTTTTTATTACATCAGGGTTGTTGCCTCCTCTTGAGTTTCGTAGTGTAGCTATTTTATTGATGTTTACTGATAATTTTGTCATGTGTAGATG
>CAZRVA010000058.1:0-15798 GCA_964603255.1 uncultured Chitinophaga sp. | reverse complement strand
CGGGCAAAGGAACTAACGTAACAATAACCCTAAATTAATGCATTTAACGTATAGTTAAACAAATCAACTTTAATAACCTTTGATGAAATTTATTCTACCATGATACACATTGCTATTGTTGACGATAAACAACCTAATCGCGTTTCGCTTAGCGAGAAAATTTTATACTATAAAGACATAGTTGTTGATTTTATGGCTGTGAATGGAGAGGATTTTTTAGATCAAATAAAGTTAGTGAAACAAAAACCCGATGTTGTTTTGATGGATATTGATATGCCCGTTTTAAATGGCATTGAGACAGTAAACATAGCCACCGAAAAATACCCCAACACAAAATTTATTATGCTTACCGTTTTTGATGATGACGATAAAATATTTGATGCCATTAAAGCCGGTGCCATTGGATATTTGTTAAAAGACGAAGGCGTAGATAAAATTGTAACCTCCATAAAAGAAGTGGTTGAGTTTGGTGGTGCACCCATGAGTCCGCGTATTGCACGAAAAGCATTACAACTTATGGTTGAGGGTAAAACAACACAAAAGAAAAACGAAGACACCGTACTTTCAGAAAGAGAAAAAGATATTTTAAAGGGGCTTGTTCAAGGATTAGATTATAAAGGCGTTGCCGACTTGCTATTTATAAGCCCCCACACCGTGCGTACACACATTACCAATATTTACAAAAAACTACACGTAAGCAGTAAAACGCAGGCCGTTATGTTGGCAGTAAAAAACAAGTGGTTTTTGTTTTAGCCTTAAGCCGACACTATTTTGTTTTAATCAACCAGCATTTATTGGTTAAAATCCTTATTTAGTTTATTCTCGTATATTGCTGTGAACGGTGTAATTTTAAAATTGAGCAGCAGTTATGCATAAACAAATGGCAAAATCTCCCCAAAACAACAAGTATTTGGTAAAAATTTGTTCTAATATTGTTTGTGGTTTCGTTTTTATAACATTGATTTTCTATCATTTATCAAACAATTGATAAAAATTGATAAAAAACAGTGGCTTTATTTTAATTTTATTAAACGTTTGAATATTATAACTTTGAGTGTTGCTATAAAAGGTTTTGTATGAAAAGTAGTTTACCCCGAAATTTATTTTCTTGTTTATTTATAGTTCTTCTGTTACTGAACTTTAATGCCTATGCTCAATGTCCAACCGCAGTTTCTATAACCGCACCTGCAAATAAATTTTGTCCAGGAGGCAGTGTAACACTTACTGCAAATGTTACAGGTGGCCCTAACGACCTAAAATACGAGTGGAGAAATTTTGGTTCGCCAATTGGTAGTAGTACCAATACACTGGTGGTAACACAATCTGGGTTTTATACTGTAAAGGTTACAGATACCGTAAACTTCTGTTCAAAAACATCAAGCGGTTTTGCTGTTAGTGTTTCACCTACGGTGGGCATTACGTTATCTGGTCCGCTAAATTTTTGTAGCGGCAACAGTGTAATGCTTAGTGTTGATAGTAGCGAAAATTACACCTTTCAATGGATACTAAACGGCTCGGCTATTTTGGGTGCTACATATAGTAATTTAACCGCTACAACAAGTGGAGATTATTCTGTTGAGGTAACAGACAATAGCCCCGGATTAGGGTGTACCATTACTTCCGATACACAGGTTGTAACCGTTTACCCCACAACTGCTGCGGGTACTTTAAGCGGAACAACTTCTATATGCATTGGAGCGGCAGCCTCTAACTTAACACTATCGGGTTACACAGGCGATATTATTCGCTGGGAATCCTCTATTAACGGGGGTTCATCATGGCAAACAATTGCACATACTTCAGATACATACAACCCCGGAGAACCCACTCAAACCACACAATACAGAGCAGTTGTACAAAGCGGAACTTGCGCCACAGCTAACTCTAACGCTGTTACCATAACAGTAAATCCATTACCAGATGCAGCCATAAGTGTTACAAACGGAACTACAACTTTTTGCTCGGGTGGTTCTGTCACTTTATCAAACAATAATGGCAGCAGTTACCAATGGAAAAAAAACGATGTTGATACTGCTGTAACCACATCATCAATTGTAATCAACTCATCTGGCAATTATAAAGTACAAGTTACTGATGCCAATGGTTGTGTGTCCACCACATCAGCCCCAACAACCGTTACTGTTGATTTACCAACTGTGGCAGGTAATGTAAGCGGAGGAAGTACCATTTGCGAAGGAAGTACATCGGCACAACTAACATTAGCTGGCCATACAGGAAGTGTTTTGGGATGGGTTAGTTCAACAAACGGTGGTTCTACTTGGAATCCAATTTCTAATACAACAGATACATACACATCAGCAGCACTAACATCAACCACAATTTTTAAAGCTGTGCTTCAAAGTGGAAGCTGCCCAATAGACAGTTCTTTTTCAACCACCGTTACTGTTGATCCGGCCTCTGTTGGTGGATCGGTTAGCGGAAGCACCACCATTTGCTCGGGTAACAACTCGGGCCTGCTAACACTTAGCGGACATACAGGAAATATAGAAAGATGGCAATACGCAACTACGCCATTTTTGTCTTGGACCGATACTGCAATTACCACAAGCACATTTACATCAAACAATTTAACAGAAACTACTCATTTTAGAGCGGTAATTAAAAGTGGCGTTTGTAACGAAACGTTTTCTGATACTGCAATTATTACCGTTAATAACTCGCCAATCATTACCTCACAACCATCATCTATAGATAGGTGCGATGGTACAAGTGCGTTGTTTAGTGTAACAGCAACGGGTGCTGCCAGCTACCAATGGAAAAAAGGAATTACAACTTTAATAGGCGAAACAGCAAGTACATTAAACATTGCAACTGTTACCGCAACAGATGCAGGCAGTTATACGGTAGATGTTACAAACACATGTGGCACCACCACATCAAATGCGGCTACATTAACAGTAAATGCATTACCAACTACAAGTATAACCCCTAGTGGTGCAACAACTTTTTGCGATGGCAATAGTGTTGATTTGGAAGCACCACCAGGTAACACTTATCAATGGAAAAAAGGTGGCGTTAATGAGTCAACATCAAACCCTTACACCGCAACAACATCGGGTAGTTATACCGTTGTGGTTACGGACGGCAACGGTTGTTCTGCAACATCATCAGCAACAGTTGTAAATGTTAATCCCTTGCCTGATGCAAGTATTACTGTGGCCAGCGGAACAACAACTTTTTGCTCGGGTGGTTCGGTAACATTAGAAAACACAAATGGTAACACCTATCAATGGAAAAAAAATAACGTTGATACTGCCGTAACCACATCATCAATTGTAATTAACTCATCAGGCGATTATAAAGTACAAGTTACAGATGGTAATGGTTGTGTTGCTACATCAACCCCAACAACCGTTACAGTTGATGCGCCTACAGTTGCAGGAAGTGTAACCGGTGGTACAACAATTTGCGAAGGAAGCACATCGGCACAACTAACCTTAAGCGCACAAACGGGTTCAGTAGAAAAATGGCAATCGTCTGTTAGTCCTTTTAGCTCTTGGGTTGATATTGCTAACACCGCAACAACATACACATCAGGTGCATTAAACGAAACAACACAATTTAGGGCGGTTGTTAAAAATGGAACTTGTACATCTACCGAATCAAGTACTACAACTGTTACGGTTGATGCAGCGCCAATTGCAGGAAGCGTAACCGGTGGTACAACAATATGCTCGGGCAGTACATCTGCTTTATTAACTTTAAGTGGCCATAACGGTACTATTGTAAAATGGCAATCAGCTGTTAGTCCGTTTAGTTCTTGGGTTGATATTGCAAACACTGCAACAACATTTACATCGGGTACATTAACCGAAACAACAAGATTTAGGGCAGTTATCGGAAACGGAATATGTAACAATGTGTTTTCAACAGCAACAGAAGTTGTGGTTGATGCCCCAATTAGTATAACGTTACAACCAAGCTCGTCTACCAAATGTGTAGGCGCACCTGTAACATTTAATGTTACTGCAACCGGAACAATAAGCGGGTACCAATGGAAATTTAAAGGAATAGATATTATTGGTGCAAACAGCAGCTCGTATACCATTAACAGTGTAGCATTAGCAGATACAGGAAATTACACCGTTGAAGTACAATCGGCAAGTTGTACAAATGAACTTTCTAATGCCGCAACCTTAACAGTAAACAGTGTTTCTGCGCCTACCGTGCAACAAACAGTAGGTGTAAATCCGTTTTGCCAAGGACAAACAGGAACAATTAGAACAACAGCTTCATACGCAGGTTACCAATGGAAAAAAGATGGCAATAATATTATTGGTCAAACAAGCAGAAACCTTGTTGTTACAGAAAGCGGAAGCTACACTGTACAAATTGATAGTGCGGGTTGTAATGCTACCTCTTCGGCTTTTATAATTACGGTAAACCCACTGCCAAATCCAAGTATAACTGCGGGTGGCTCAACCAACATTTGCAACGGTAGCAATGTAACACTAAACAATGCCGAAACCGGAACTTACCAATGGTTAAGAAATGATGTAGAAATTATTGGGGCAAACAGTAGCAGCTACCAAGCAAGTGTTAGCGGTAATTACAGAGTTATTGTAACTACAGTTGCGGGTTGTCAAGATACTACAGATGTGGCAACAACAGTAACCGTATCAGCAGCTACAGTTGGTGGTGGCGTTACCGGAGCATCTGCCACCGTTTGTTCTGGTAGCAACTCTCCTTTGTTAACCTTATCGGGCAATACAGGCAGTATAGTAAGATGGGAAAGCTCTGTATCTCCATTCTCAACATGGACACCAATAGCAAACACCAATACAACCTACACCTCGGGTGCGCTAACACAAACAACACAGTTTAGAGCAGTAATAAAGAGTGGCGCATGTCCTGAAGCCAATTCGTTTGAAGAAGAAATTGCCGTTACACCACCAAGTGTAGGCGGAAGCGTTAGTGGTGCAAAAACAATTTGTAATGGAGGAAACACCGGTACGTTAACACTTTCTGGTAACACCGGTACAATAGTAAGATGGGAAAGTGCAGTAGCCCCATTCTCCACTTGGTCACCAATTGCCAATACTACTACAAGCCATTCGGCAAGTGGATTAACAGAAACAACCAGGTTTAGAGCCGTTGTTCAAAATACTGTATTGTGTGCAGAGGCAGCATCAAGTCATGCAGAAATTATTGTTGATAATGTACCAACATTTAGCTTAAATCCAGTTACCCAAAGTATATGCGAGGGTGGTTCGGTAACATTTACTGCAACCGCAACATCTGTAAATCCAATATTAAGTTATCAATGGAAAAAAGATGGGGTTGATATTGGTGGAGCAACATCAAATACGTTTACCATAAATGCCGTTGTAAGTGGCGATGAAGCAGATTACACAGTAGTTGCCACCAATACTTGTGGTACGTCTTCACCATCAAACATAGCTATACTAACAGTAAATACATTACCAACCGCAACCCTAACTCCCGGAGGGCCAACTACATTTTGTAATGGAAATTCGGTTGATTTAACCGGTGGTGGAAGCACAGCAGGTTATAAATGGTTAAGAAATGGCGTACAGGTTTCAACATCAAATCCATACACAGCAACCACAAGTGGTGATTATAGGGTTGTAGCACAAAATGGTTTTGGCTGTGTTGATACAACAAGTGCAGCAACAGTAATTGTTAATTCGCTACCTAATGCAAACATTACCGCTGGTGGTGCAACAACTTTTTGCGATGGAGGTTCGGTTACCTTATCAAACAACAATGGCGTATCGTACCAATGGAAAAAGAATGATGTAGATACAGCAGTAACCACATCATCCATAATTATTAACTCATCGGGTAATTATAAAGTACAAGTTACTGATGTAAATGGTTGTGTGGCCACAACAACTACAGGAACTGTTGTTACTGTTGATGCACCGACTGTTGCAGGTTTAGTTACGGGTGGTACAGTTAAGTGTCAAGGTAGTAACTCTGGTTTGCTTACCCTAAGTGGTAATACAGGTGGTGTGGTTAGGTGGGAAAGTGCAGTTTCACCTTTCAGTAGTTGGAACAATATCACAAACACGGCCACAACTTATACTTCTGCTGCACTTACACAAACTACTGCATTTAGAGCAGTTGTTAAAAACGGAACCTGTTTAACGTTAGAATCAGATACAACAATGGTAACCGTAGATCCGGCAACAGTTGGAGGAACAGTAAGCGGAGGAACAACCATTTGTGAAGGATTTACATCGGGTACATTAACTTTATCAGGACATACAGGCACAATTGTTCGTTGGGAAAGTTCAACCAATCCATCATTTAGTTCGCCAACCACTATAATAAATACAAACAATACATATACATCAGGAGCTTTATCTACGTCAACTTACTTTAGGGCTGTTGTTAAAAGCGGTGTTTGTAATGAACAACCTTCAGCTTCAACTTTAGTAACAGTAATTAATCCTCCGGTTATCACATCACAGCCAACATCAGCTACACGTTGTGTTGGCGCATCGGTTACTTTTAACGTAACTGCTACAGGTGCTACAGGCTATCAATGGCGCAAAAATGGTGTTAATATTCCTTCGGCAACAAGCAGTAGTTTTAATATTCCGAGTGTAAGTTTAGCTGATGCCGACAATTATGATGTGGTAATATCAAACAGTTGTGTTCCTACCACAACATCAAACCAAATAAGTTTAACGGTAAATGCGTTACCCAGCGCAAGTATTTCTGCCGGAGGAGCAACTGAGTTTTGTAATGGTGGAAATGTTTTATTAACCGGAAGCGGAGGAACTTCATACCAATGGAAAAAAGATGGTGTAAATACAGCTACATCAAACACATTGTTAGTTAGTACAAGTGGCAAATACAATGTAGTAACAACAGATGGAAATGGTTGTGTTTCCGACACCTCGTCACCTGTTTATGTTACAGTTAATCCTTTACCAAATGCAAGCATTACACCAAGTGGTGCAACTACTTTTTGCTCGGGAGGAAGCGTTACGTTAAGCAATAACAATGGCATAAGTTATGTTTGGAATGAAAGTGGAACACCAATTGGCGGTGCAATAAACAACAACTATGTAGCATCTACGAGTGGTAGCTATACTGTTACCGTAACCGATAATAAAGGCTGTTCGGCCACTACATCAACACCAACAGTTGTGGTGGTAGATGCAGCAACTATTGCTGGCACAGTAACAGGTGGAAGCAATGTTTGTCAGGGTAGTACATCAGGAACATTAACGCTTAGCGGACAAGCAGGTACTGTACAGAAGTGGCAATTTGCATTGGCTCCGTTTACATTGTGGACAGACATCAGCAACACCAATACAACTTATACATCCGGAGCTTTATCTGCAACTACTGCATTTAGGGCAGTAGTTAAAAATGGAACTTGTTTAGCTGTTGAAGCAGATAGCACAGTAGTTACCATTACACCTTCCTCTGTGGGTGGTACAGTAAGTGGTGGTACAACACCAATATGTACCGGAAGCGCTCCGGGAGTACTTTCTTTAAATGGCGAAACAGGTGGTGTTATTCGTTGGGAAAGCGCAGTTAGCCCTTTTACAACCTGGAATACCATTTCTAACGTAACAACATCAGAAACCCCGGGAAACTTAACTGCAACAACACGTTTTAGGGCTGTTGTTAAAAATGGCATTTGTCCTGCAATCGAATCAAGTGCAAGAGAAATTGTAGTAAATCAACTTCCTGCCATTACATCACAACCAACATCTGTTGAGCGTTGTGTAGGCGGCAGTGTAGCATTTAATGTTACAGCAACAGATGCCGTTAGTTACCAATGGAAAAAAGGAGTAACAGACGTTGGAACCAACAGCAGTTCTTTAACAATAAATAATTTAACCCCTGCGGATGCTGATGATTATACCGTAGTTATTACCAATACTTGTGGCAACACAACATCAAATGTGGCCACATTAACCGTCAATACATTACCAACTGCGGCTTCAAGCGCTGGTGGTTCAACAACTTTTTGTAACGGAGGTAGTGTTAGTTTAACAGCAACAGGTGGTAGTACTTACCAATGGAGAAAAGACGGAAGCAATTTCTCTACAACAAATCCTTTGGTGGTAACAAGTGCCGGTAGTTATGATGTATTTGCCATAAGCGATAAAGGTTGTACATCTGCCAGTGCGGCCACAGCAATTGTTGTAAATGTTAATGGTATTCCATCTGCAAGTATTAGCCCTAATGGTTCGGTTGCAATTTGTACCGGCAATAGTGAATTATTAACCGCAAGTGGTGGCACATCATACCAATGGAAAAAGGATGGTTCTGATGTTGCCACAGGAACAACTTACTCTGCAAATGCGGCTGGTAGTTATACTGTAGTAGCGATTGAAAATGCTTGTAGCTCGGCTGTATCATCAGCAACAGTAGTTACCATAACACCTGCCGGTACATGGTTAGGTACTGCAGATGATGATCCAAATAATACCGCAAACTGGAGCTGTGGAACTATTCCAACAGCATCAACTGCTGTAAATATTTCCTCGGGTAATAACCCAAATTTAGGAAATGGAAAATCGTTGGTTGCAAATGGAATCACCATTGCATCGGGTAAAACCATAAACGTAAATGGAGGTACTTTAAGAATACGTGGAAATATTAGTGGAAGTGGTAAGATTAATAATACTTCTGGTGAAGTAGAATTTTTTGGAACATCAAATCAAACTATTCCATCGGGTTTATTCCAAGGAAATACCGCTGCTCAAGTTAAAATAAATAACAGCGGAACCGTTACACTTGGTGGACCGCTGACCATTACTGATAAGTTAACTTGTGAGGACGGTGTTTTTGCAACGGGTGGTAACTTAACATTAACTTCAAATGCAAGCGGTACAGCTATTGTTGATGCTTTAACACCAGATGCAAGTATTACCGGAAGTGTTACCGTTGAAAGATACATACCAGCCAGTGCCAGACGTTGGAGGTTTATGGCCGCTCCTATTAGTGGCGGAACATTGGCACAATGGAAAGATGATATTTTTATTACCGGAACGGGTGGTACAACAAATGGATTTGATGCCACCGGTAACAACTCACCAAGTGTATATTACTACAATGAAGCTACAACCGGTAATTTAAATCAGGGCTGGACTGCTGCACCAAACATCAATATGGCATTTACTGTTGGTAGAGGTTACCGCGTTTTTGTGCGTGGAGATAGAAGTGACCCTGCCCGATTAACAGGTTCAAACACCACACAAAATGAAGTAACATTAGAAGTATCGGGCTCACTTAACCAGCAATCTGTTAATATGCCGGTTACCTATACCAACACAGGAAGTTCAAGCGATGATGGTTGGAACTTATTGGGCAACCCATTTGCAGCTCCGTTTGATTGGGGAGCAATGTGGAGAACAGGAAACTCTGGCTTTACCGGAACTTTTTATAACAAAATTCGTCCGGAGGTTTATGTTTACGACCCTATCGGTAATAACTATAAAAGTTACAACGCGGCCTCAAACGGTGGTACTTTAACCGGAGGTATTATTGCTCCCGGACAAGCATTTTTTATTAAAGCAACCGGCACCAGTCCATCTTTGCAGTTCTACGAATCATTTAAATCAACATCAACCAATAACAGTTTATTTAAAACAGGTTCGCCAACAGATGAGTTGTTAATTACCATGCGTACTGATTCGTTAAACTACGATCAATTTATTTTAAAAATGATGGCAGGGGCAACAGCAAATGACGACCTGTATGACATTGGACGTATGAACAACGGTGCTAACGATATTTACAGCTATGGCAACGATAATGTACCGCACTCTTTAGATGCAAGGCCACAAATAACTACCGCAAGCGATACTGTTAAATTGTATACCGGTGGAACCAACGGTTTACATACATTTACATTTGAGAAATTACCTGCAACAACAGGATTTAATTATTACTTAAAAGATAATTACCTAAATAGTGTTACACCAATTGTATTAAATGGGGTTTATAGTTTCAACATCAACTCAAGCAATGCAGCTACATTTGGTAACAACAGGTTTAGAATTATTATTGAAAACACCAACGTGTTGCCGGTTACAGTAAGTAAGTTTACTGCCAAACTAAATAATCAAAAACAAGCCGTTTTAAACTGGACCACCGCAACAGAGAAAAACAGCAGTAGGTTTGAAATTGAACACAGTTTAGATAACGTTAACTTTAAAAAGCTAGGCAGTATTAAAGCAAGAGGAAATAGTAACGTACAAGTAAATTACGAATACACCGATGCCGGATTTGTAAAAGGTATGGTTAACTACTACCGCTTAAAAATGGTTGATGTGGACAACACTTTTACTTACTCATCAGTTAGACAGTTAAGTGAAGACAATACCATAGTAAGCACGGTAAGCGATTATGTATTTATGGCTCCAATACCTACAGAAGACTACGTTATGATTTGGTCGGATGTGGAAGTGTTAAATGGTGGTGCTGAAGTGAAAATTTACGACACACACATGAAACTGATTAGCACTAAAACCATACAGGGTTTTGGTAAGTTAAATGAGAACGTAGATTTAACAGGTGTTGAACAAGGTGTTTACATCATTCAAATAAAAGATAAAAACAACGAGTGGATTGTTACCCGTAAGGTGGTACGAAACTAAAAGTTGTAATCATAAAAACGCCCTTGATAATTTGCTTGTCAAGGGCGTTTTTTATTAAGATGGTTTGCTTTAGTGTACCTGAATAACGTGTTGTTGTTTGGCTGTAAATTTTCCAATTACATGTATACTTACATCGTTACTATTTGCTAAGTCTGCTATTGCGTTTACTTCGCTTTCCTTAACCGCAATTAACAAACCACCATTGGTTTGCGGATCGGGTAAAAGCATAAAAGCTTCGGTAGCATCAACACCAGGTAAAAAGTTTATTTTATCACCGTATGCATTCCAGTTTCTATAGGTAGCATCAGGTACTATACCTTGTTTTGCGTAAACAATTGCCGCTTGTATTTTGGGTATTGACGCATAAGTAATTTCAGCGGATAAACCACTTCCATCACTCATTTCAACCAAATGACCCATCAAGCCAAAACCGGTAACATCTGTCATGGCATGAACAGATTTTTCTTTGCCTAATGTTTTTCCAAAATTGTTGAGTTTGGTTAATTGATTTATCAAAATTTCTTGGTCGTAAGCTGTTATTAAACCACGCTTTTGTGCTGTTGCTAAAATACCCACACCAATAGGTTTAGTTAACAAAATTACATCACCCTCTTGCGCTTTATTATTTTGTTTGATGTGCTTGATATCAGCCAAACCATTTACCGATAAACCAAAAAATGGCTCAGGCGCGTCAATGGTATGTCCGCCCGAAATTACAATACCTGCTTGCTCACAAATTGCTCTTGCTCCATTCATCACCTCTGCTGCAACCTCGGCCGGAATTTTATCAATAGGCCATCCCAAAATAGCAATAGCTATAATTGGATTTCCACCCATTGCATACACATCACTTAAAGCATTTGCTGCTGCTACTTGTCCAAAGGTAAATGCATCATCAACAATAGGCATAAAAAAGTCGGCTGTAACAATAAGCGCGTTACCATTTCCCAAATCATAAACAGCAGCGTCATCATTGGTGCTATTACCCACAATTAATTTGGTATTTATAGGTGCTGATACTCTGTTTGACGACAAAATATTTTCGAGTACCGCAGGCGATATTTTACAACCGCATCCGGCACCTTTTGCAAATTGAGTTAATTTAATGGCTGTCATTTGAGGGTATTACTTTATTTAAAATTAACGTAGCATTTTGTTTCGCATCAACTATTTCGGCCGATACCACTTCTGCTTTTCTTCCTGATTTTTCTGCTGATTTTTCGTATTGTTTGTCGTAGTATTTTAATAACACTTCAAACGCTGCTTTGGTGTTTCCTTCCAACAAAAAGTTAATGGTATTTTTGGTATCTAATCCACCCAAACGTTTTTGAATGCGCATTACAGCAGTAACTAACTTATCATTATCAAACCTACCGTAGTTGCTTACAATGTAATCCAATCGTTGGTTAAAGGGAATATTAAGCACAATTAAAGGAGAGGATAAAATGGTTTCGTAAAAAGGTTTAGGCAAGTTTATTAAACCAATACGTTGGCTTTCGTTTTCAATCCAAATAGGTTTGGGTTGAATAAATTGTTGATCTTCGTTGACGTAATAACAAGACGAAAGTTCTTGCGCCAAGTTGTTTTCAAACTGCTCTTGTGATGGTTGTTCTCTCATGCCCAATGCGCCAAAAGAAGAACCTTTATGACAAGCAATTTGCTCTAAATCGATTACCGCTTGGTTATGTTGTTTTAACTCTTGTAGCACCTCTGTTTTTCCGCTGCCTGTGTATCCACCAATTACATTAAACGTAAATGGTAAACCCAATTGCTGTAAAACAAAATTTCGATATGCTTTATAGCCTCCTTCAAGCAACACCACATCAAACCCATAAAAACCGAGTAGCCAAGCCATAGCGCCACTTCGCATACCTCCACGCCAACAATGCACCAATACTTTTTGGTTTTGGGTTGAATACTTTTGAAGCACTTGCTCAACAATTTGTATGTATTGGTTTAACTGCGGACCAAAATATTTTAGACCTAATTTGATGGCGTCTTGCCGACTTATTTGCTTGTAGGTTGTACCAATTTCTGCACGTTGCTCATCATTAAAAATTGGTAACGATTTAGCACCTGGAATATGTGCATAGGCGTACTCTTGCGGACTACGCACATCAAAAACTGGATTGCTTTTGGCTAAATCTAAAAAAGTGTTTACATCAACTTTTGTAACGGGCATATTGCACTGTTGTAAAATAAAAAACCTACCGAAGTAGGTTTTAATGTTATTAATTCTCTTGTGTCCAATTGGCTCTATCCATAGGACTAAACTGCCAAGGTGCCTGATTGTTTTCTAAGTTGTTAAACATGTTGTTTAATGAGCCTGGTGCAGATGATTGTTCCATCACTTTAAATCTGCGCATTTCAACAATAACTTCCATTGGGTTGATGTTTACCGGACAAGCCTCAACACAAGCGTTACAAGTGTTGCAGGCCCATAGTTCTTCTTCGGTAATGTAGCTGTGTAAATTTTTATTGTCATCAACAAAAGTACCGTTGTTGGCATCCATATTTTTTCCAACTTCCTCTAACCTATCACGCACATTCATTACAATTTTACGTGGCGATAATAATTTACCCGTAATGTTTTGAGGGCAACTGCTAGTACAACGTCCACACTCTGTGCAAGTGTATGCATCCATTAAGTTTTTCCAGGTTAAATCTTGTACATCTTTAACACCAAAACTTGTAGGAGGTTGATATCCTTCCGGTGTTGCGGCACTAGGGTCTAACATTAGTTTTACTTCTTGCGTAACACTGGCCATGTTGTTTAAATCGCCCTTAGGCTTAAGGTTAGAGTAAAACGTATTAGGAAATGCCATGATGATGTGGAAGTGCTTGCTAAATGGCAAGTAATTCATAAATGCAAAAATACCAATGATGTGAAACCACCATGCAGCACGCTCAATAAATACCAAAGCGCCATCTGATAAACCACTAAATAATGGTACCATTAACCAACTACTAATAGGAAACGAACCTGCATTAATGTAATGATCTGCACCACGTGCTTGTAATAGTTGGTCGGCAGCATTCATTTTTAATAATGCAGCCATTAATACAATTTCTATAATTAAAATAGTGGTAGCATCTTTGTTAGGCTGACCTTGTAACTCGGGGCTTTGAAAACGCGCCAATTTAACTACATACCTGCGGGTTAAGAAAATAACACAGGCTACCAACACACCAAAAGCCAATACCTCAAAAAAGCCTATTGCAAGGTTGTAAACCGAACCTAATACAGATAAAACTCTATGTGTACCAAAAATTCCATCAATTAAAATTTCGAGCACCTCAATATTAATCAGCACAAAGCCAACATAAACAATTAAATGCAGTACAAAAGGTACTGGTCGGGCCGCCATTTTTGTTTGTCCGAAAGCCACTTTGAGCATAGTTTTCCAACGCTCCGGCTGGTTATCGCTTAAATCTACATCCTTACCCAATAAGATATTTCTTCTGATGGTTTTCAGGTTTTTAACAAAAAAATAGGTGGCAACGGCCGCAATAATTACAAATAGTATTTGTGCTATCATACAGTTAATTTGCTGTGCTTAGTGCACAATAATAAAACATTTTTTTGAGTAGGTAGGCAGAGAATTTTAATTTAAAATGAAACAATTATTTGCATAAATAGATTTTATTTTTACATTTGCACTCCTCAAAAGATGGTGCGGTAGCTCAGTCGGTAGAGCAAAAGACTGAAAATCTTTGTGTCGGGGGTTCGATTCCCTCCCACACCACAACAAAAACCTCGAACCTACGTTCGAGGTTTTTTATTTTTATGGATTTGTGTCGGGGGTTCTCGAAGACTCAATGTTTCCAAAATATTCCCAATTAGCTGTTTACCTGGTACTAATCTTCTTCACGCTCAAAGGTTTTTTATGATTTGCTATCAACCTAAGGGTCTATCTTTACGAGAAGATGAACCAACAATAAATTGTTGAAAAACAACTTTTTGATAAGCTACTAAATTGAAACTAGAATTATAAATTTGGCTAATCATAAATAAAGGCGGAGGCACCGCCATAAAAACTGAAAATAATTAAATGAAAACAAATTGCACCATATCCTCTTTCAAGTTCAAACCATGTAAATCTTTTGAAAGCACTTTGGGATAACATTTAATTAAGACAGGGCACATGGGAAAACTTAATTTCTGTATTTGTCAACAAAAACTTGAATGCAGAATTAACTACAACGAAAGATCAAATGTTTAATTTTTAGAATAGTTCCAGACAAAAAGTAACAACGCGGGGCAAATGGCCAATATGATTGACTTAAGCCACTACCATATTTTAGCGGTTAAAAATGATGGACAAACTAACAGCAGAACAAAGAAGAAAAAACATGCAAGCAGTTAAATCCTCGGGCTCTAAGATTGAAACTGCTCTTGCAAAAGCTTTGTTTGCTCAAGGTTTTCGATATAGAAAGAATGACAGAACAGTTTTTGGTAAACCCGATTTAACCTTCAAGAAATATAAACTTGCCGTTTTTGTTGACAGTGAGTTTTGGCACGGTAAAGATTGGGAAACAAGAAAGTTTGACCACAAAAGCAATCAAGAATTTTGGCTAACAAAAATTGAACGCAACATAGGGCGAGACAATGAGGTTAACGAAAAACTTATTGCAGAAGGATGGAAAGTATTAAGATTTTGGGGTAAAGACATTACCAAAAATCTTGACAAATGCATTAATAAAATTCAAAAGACTATAAATGAAACTGAAAGAAAAAATATCAATTGACGAGTTTGACGGAAAACGGTTTCAAATCAGATTAGTTGAAGCAGTTCCCGCTAATCATAAGAAAGCTGTTATTACTCATTATCTCCACAATATTGATAATGGAGTAGCAAAGCATTTTAAGAAAGATGCAATGAAATATTTGAAAGAGTATGTTCAATTCCAAGAGGAAGAAAACAGTCTTTCAATGGTTGCCGAAGATGCTTTGCAACAGTTACTTTTTGAAGTAAATGATGTTCCATTTCCAACACCTGAAAATTACACTTTCAAATTCATAGACTTATTTGCCGGTATTGGTGGTTTCAGAATGGCAATGCAAAATTTAGGTGGTAAATGTGTTTTCACCAGTGAGTGGGACAAAGAAGCTCAGAGAACATACAGAGCAAATTTTGGTGAAGTTCCATTTGGTGACATTACTAAAGAACAAACTAAAATGTTC
>CAZRVA010000057.1:0-16556 GCA_964603255.1 uncultured Chitinophaga sp. | reverse complement strand
TTTTGCGTAACAAGTAAGTGCAGTTGTATTTGCGTTGGGTTTGGCAAGCAATTCCTGAAGCTGTGTTCGGGATGAGCCACCCGAAATGAAGCATAGCGAAATGGCTTGGATTGCGTGGGATACAACAAGCGTAACTTGTAGCGAAAAGATCATAAGCCTTGAATCTTTTGGATACTTTTTAGCTCTTTCTATATATGTTTTCAGCGGTATCGCTGAATGTAAACATTTGTTTCAAGACAACTGCGTAGCAATCAACGAGACCAAAAAACAATAGCAACTACGAGTTAAAAAGTATCGCGGGTTTGGGGTGCAACCCCAAGTATAAATGGAGAAATTGATGTCAAGAAAACTACACAGCAATCAACGAGACCGAAAAACAATAACTAACAACGAGTTAAAAGTGAAGGCGTTCCGAAGATTAGGAATGGGTGCCAACTCAAAAGGAGGATGATTTTAAATATCAAAGAGTTTAATATTGGAATAATAATTATTAAAATTAAACATTGAATAGCCTTACAGAAATAGGAACTGACACCAGAATAATCTAAGTCATAGATTAACAGGTAAACTGAATGATATAAATCTTTATCAAATTATTAATTTCCTCTATCCCAACTACAAACAATTCATCCACATGTGTGCGTGGTTCGGTATTAAATAATAAATTAGCGGCATGGAAAACTTTGTGGTTTCGGCAAGAAAATATAGGCCGGGAACTTTTGATAGCGTAATAGGACAAGAGCACATCACACACACTTTAAAAAATGCGATTAAGAATAATCACTTAGCGCATGCCTTTTTATTTTGTGGGCCACGTGGTGTGGGCAAAACTACTTGTGCGCGTATCTTAGCTAAAACCATAAACTGCCAAAACATTGGGGCCGATTTTGAAGCTTGTAACGAATGTGAAAGTTGCAAAGCCTTTAACGGCAATGCAAGTTTTAATATATACGAGTTAGATGCTGCAAGTAACAACAGTGTTGAAGATATCAGGGGTTTGGTTGATCAAGTTCGTTACGCACCACAAGGAGCCAAATACAAAATTTACATTATAGATGAGGTTCATATGTTAAGTTCTGCGGCTTTTAACGCATTTCTTAAAACCTTAGAAGAACCACCATCGTACGCCAAATTTATTTTGGCAACAACCGAGCGTCATAAAATTTTACCTACCATTTTATCTCGTTGTCAGGTTTTTGATTTCCACAGAATTAGTATTGAAGGAGCAGTTAACCAATTGCGTAAAATTTGCGCAAACGAAGGTATAACTGCCGAGGAAGAAGCCCTACACGTTATTGCCCAAAAAGCAGATGGAGCCATGCGTGATGCCCTTTCTATTTTTGATAGGATTGTAAGTTTTAGCGGAAAAAATATTACGTATAAAGATGTAATCATGAATTTAAATATTCTTGATTACGATTATTATTTCCGTGCAGTTGATTTGATGTTGGCCAATGATTTGCCAAATATGTTGGTGTTGTTTGATGAAATTTTAACCAATGGATTTGATGCACAACATTTCTTAAGTGGCTTTTCAGATCACCTTCGTAACTTGATGATGTGTAAACATCCAAACACAGTTAAGTTGCTTGAAGTTGCTCAAACTGTTGCCCAAAAATTCATGTCGCAATCAGCGCAATGCAGCAACGGCCTTTTATTAAACGCATTAAACTTATTAAACAAATGCGAGCTTGAATACAAATCAAGCAAAAACCCAAGGCTACATGTTGAGCTTGCTTTAATGAAGCTTTGCCACATTCAATCGGTGCTTGATGCAGCCGCACTAAAAAAAAAATCCTAGCCAATAACGGTATTACCTCATCAACCGAAACACCTTCGGTTGGTGTTCCTAAAAACACAAGCGAACCTGTTGCAACACCAATTCCTGCCCCTAAACCGGTGGCAAGCAATCCTGTTGCTCAACCAGAAACCAATCAAACCATACCACAGCCCGAGGCCACGCCTGTTGCACCACCAAAAGCAGTTGTTGTTCCACCACCCTTGACTAAATCAGGCTTAAGCAGTATTGAAAAGTTAAAGCAACAAATTGCACTCAACAAAAAACAGGAAGCAGAGAAACAAGAAACCAATGAAGCTGAAGTTGTTGCAGTAGTTACAGAAGATGATGTGCCGGTTACCCAAGAATCGTTTACCAAAGTATGGACTGATTATTTAGCCCATATTGAGGCTGAAAAGAAAATGAGTTTATGGGTGATTTTCAGAAATGCAACCTGGCAATTATTGGATAACGGAACAGTAGAAATTGTTTTGGCTTCGCAACACGAGAGCGAAATGTTTGAAGAAGAGCGCATCAATACCATTCCGTTTTTGCGCAAAAACTTAAAAAACACCAAGTTCGATATTTCAATAAAGGTAATTAGTTCGGTTGCATTCAAACGTGCCTTTACTGCCGAAGAAAAATTTAACTTAATGGCAGAAAGCAATCCGCTACTAAACGATTTACGTAAACTATTAGCACTTGATCTAGAATAATATGGGAGCCACACAAGACAAAATAAAAATGAGCCTTCGCCAACGACTGGCTAAACTTATAAACTACTTTTTACGCGGATTATTAATTGTACTGCCATTTGCAGTTACGTTTAGCATTGTACGCAGTATTGTAGTTACTTTAGATGATTATGTAAACGTAGGCATACCTGCAGTAGGTTTCTTAATTGTAATTGTTTCCATCACCTTTTTAGGATTTATTGGAAGCAGTTTAATTACCAAACCATTGTTTAGTTTAATGGATGATGTACTTTCTAAAATCCCTTTCGTAAAAATAATTTACACCAGTGTTAAGGATTTTATGGAAGCGTTTGTTGGAGATAAAAAGAAGTTCAATTCTCCGGTATTGGTTGAAATGTCGCAAGGGCTTTACAAGCCCGGTTTTATTACACAAAACGACCTTTCCAACTTAAATTTACCGGGTATGTGTGCTGTGTATTTTCCGCACTCATATGCGTTTAGTGGCAACCTATTTTTGGTTGATAAAAACAAAGTAAAACCATTTGACGGAAACGCAACAGACGTAATGAAGTTTATAGTAAGTGGTGGTGTAACCAATTTAGAATAACCTAAAATTAACCCAATAAACGGATGCAAAAACTAATTGCCTTTTTACAAATTGTTCGTGTAAACAACTTAATAATTATGTTGGCTACATTGGCCTTTAGTTACTATTGCCTTACCGATTATTTAACGCCCGAAGATTTATTACAACCCCGCTTTTTGTTGTTGTGTTTTTGTGTGATTTTAACGGCAGCAGCCGGTTACATTATTAACGATTACCACGACATTAACATCGACCTTACCAATAAACCCAATAAGGTGGTAATTGGTAAAATCATTTCGCGTAGGTGGGCCATGTTGCTGCATTTTATTTTTAACGGATTGGCTTTATTAGGCGGCTTGTACCTGAGCGGTTACATTGGTTTGATGGTGGCAATTTGTGTAGTGATGTTGTGGTTGTATAGCGTACATTTTAAAAAGCAATTTTTAAGTGGCAACTTATTGGTGGCTGCACTCAGTGCTTTTGTGGTGGCCATTTTACCGTTGTTTAACAAGCAAATATCGGGCTATTTAGTTTGGGTATATGCCTTGTTTGCATTTGGTATTAGCTTAATACGCGAGATTGTAAAAGATGCAGAAGACCTGCGTGGCGATAGTAAGTTTGATTGTAAAACGCTACCTATTGTTTTAGGTATACGTAAAACTAAAAAACTGCTGATAACACTGGTATTAACCTATACCATTTTACTTTTTGCACATACATTTATTGCCACATCACTTATTCCGTTTAGGCACAACTACGGACAAATTGCTTATACATTTTATATGTTGCTATTTGTTATTGTACCATTAATTTTAACCACCTATCTCCTACTTAAAGCCGATGTAAAATCAGACTTTAGCCGCCTAAGCACACTTTATAAAATTATTATGCTAAGTGGTTTAATAAGTATGGTGATTATTAAGTTGTAGTTGAATTGTTATTGGTTGATTGGTTGACTATTAAAGAAAAAGGCTCTTCGAGTTTGCTTTGGGTAAGATTTGCGTTGGAGCAAGTATCGAGAAGTTTGTAGTTCGAGGTTCAACCACAAACAACAAACTATGAACCATAAACCAACAACTAAATTTCCAATAAAAACTTCACGGTATCTACCCCATCAGCGTAGTCGGTTAGTTCGGGTTGTTGTGCTTTGCCCAATGGAACGCTGTTGTTTAACGAGATTTTACTCACTACACATTGTATTTGGTCTTTGTTGTTTTCCAATGTTTTTGATAGTTCATCCAGGTTGGTGTATTGCTCGTAAAACATTACACCCAGTGGCGATGCAATATTGGTATCTTCTTTCAGCAACAAAAAGTTATTGTCGAAATGTTTGGTGAGGTTCATCAACAAAATAGCCTTGTGGTAAGTGTAATTGTTGGCATATTTGTTATGGTTGATGTGCTCATAAAAATCGGCAATACCTTCGTAAAAGTGTGCAATATCATAACCTTCGGGTACATATATTTTAGATACGTTTCTGCAACCCAAACCAAAATATGTAAAAATGTCTTCACCTAATTTATGTAAATCCTCAGGCGTTTCGTTACCCGTTAAAACAGCCACACTGGTGCGTGCTTTGCGCAATAACGAAGGTTTGGTTTTAAAATAATATTCAAAATAACGGTTGGTATTGTTACTTCCGGTAGCAATAACAGCATCAAAGTTCTTAGGCAAACGTTCGTCTGTAATTTCAATTTTATCAGCCCACTCCGGAGCAATGTTAATGATGTTTTCAATCACCCATTTCATTAGCACGGTATCATCGCTTGATAGTTTAACAATGGCCTTATGTCCACACACCAAAATAGAAAGTAAATCGTGTAAACCCACCAATGGAATATTGCCCGCCATAATTACCACCACATTTTTAGGTGCTGGTTGAGGCATATCTTGGTAAACACTTAACCATTTGTTTAAATGCTCGGTATTGAGTTGATCGCCCCAAGCCGCAATTGCTTTTTTAGTATACTCAATTGTAAACCAAGGATTTTGTTGGTAAGCTTTAGTAAAAACAGGGTTTTCTTTGGTTGATTCCTCTTTAAAAAATGTGCCTAATTGAGACAGTATATGTATAGCGTGTTGAAAATTCATCGTTATTTAGAACAATTATATTTTTTTATGCAAAGCAACAAAACTTATTTTGCATTTGTTATAACAACAGAAAATAAAGAACACTTATGGCTATAATGATTACTGACGAATGCATCAACTGTGGTGCATGCGAACCTGAATGTCCGAACAACGCAATTTACGAAAGTGGTGCTGAATGGGCTTGGGCAGATGGAAACACTTTAAGCGGTACCATTGAAGTAGATGGTGAAAGCATTGATGTAAATAAACGTTTTGCTCCAAAATCAGACGATACATATTTTATTGTAACAGGCAAATGTACAGAGTGTGTGGGTTTCCACGAAGAACCACAATGTGCAGCTGTATGTCCGGTTGATTGCTGTGTACCTGATCCTGACCATGTAGAGTCGCAAGATCAATTGATGTTTAAGAAAAACAGAATGCACATGTAATTATTTGCATAAAGTATTGAAGCCCCGCACTTGTGCGGGGCTTTTTTTGTGTATAACAAACCAATCTTAGTCAATAACAACACTGCGAGTGGTTATACCAACTCGCAAGTTGATGGCGCAATTTCAGCGCTTTTGAATTATTACTAAAGGAGTCGCATCTACTTGTATTATGCAAGATACACCTCGGTATTTTACAACAATATTTTGTGGCGCTAAAACAAACATCAATTAATGGTTAACACATTTTGTGTATGTGTGCTGTTAAGTAATCAAACAACTAATTTTAAAATAACTTCAATACCTATTACTTTTGAATACATGACACGCAAAGAACGTTTCGAACAATTTATCAATTATTTTAGTGAGCACCAACCCGAAGCAGAAACGGAGTTGTATTACGAAAATCCTTATCAGTTGCTGGTTGCTGTAATCTTATCTGCTCAATGCACCGATAAACGCGTGAACATGGTTACACCCAATATTTTTAAACAGTACCCTACCGTTGATGTATTGGCCGAAGCTACTTTTGATGAGTTGTTTCCGATAATACGCAGCATTAGTTACCCCAACAATAAAACCAAACACCTGATTGGTATGGCGCAAATGTTGGTTAAAGATTTTAACAGCGAAGTTCCCGAAAGTATTGATGATTTGGTGAAACTTCCGGGTGTGGGTCGTAAAACGGCCAACGTAATTGCCTCTGTGGTGTACGATAAACCTGCCATGGCAGTAGATACACATGTATTTAGGGTAAGTGCCCGTTTGGGGCTAACCTTAAATGCCAAAACACCTAAACAAGCCGAAGACCAACTGGTAAAACACATACCCGAAGAACATATTGCCCGTGCCCACCATTGGCTTATTTTACATGGCAGGTATGTTTGCTTGGCACGTAACCCAAAATGCCCCGAGTGCCAAATTAGTAGTTTTTGTAAGAGTTATAAAAAGCCGAAGTAAAGTCCGCGTTAGGGGGTGAAGCGGTTATCCTTTTGTGCAACAAAAGATAAACCCAAATTCAGCCCAAATTGTATAACAATAGGCTGAATCGCTAAAGTGCTTGTAAAGACCCGTTACACGGATGCGTAACAATCACTAAGCGGGACTAGGCCCAAGTAAATCAACCGTTCGCTTTTACAAAGCTCCGATTCATTAACTTGGGCTTTAGGCAAAACACCCGGTGCAAATGCGGTTTAAAAGAAATATTTTCTATTTAGAAAAAACACAGCATGGGCAAACGCCCTACACATTTTTATTCTTTAGGGTAAGCAAATTGTTTAAGTTGTGGTGCTTTAATAGAGGTAATACCTACCACCAAAAGTGTCATACAACCACCAAATACTACAGATGGAACTGTGCCTAACAAACGTGCTGCAAGTCCACTTTCAAAAGCACCAATTTCGTTTGATGAACCAATAAACATGGTATTTACTGCCGATACACGTCCGCGCATATCATCGGGTGTTTGCAGTTGCAAAATATTGCCACGTATTACCACACTCACACTATCAAAAGCGCCACTTAAAAACAACATCAACAACGATAAGTAAAATGAAGTGCTTAATGCAAAACCTATCATACATAAACCAAATGCACCTACGCATAAAAGCAATACAATACCCGGTTTTTGTACCGGTGCACGCATTGATAACCACAACATGGTAATGCTTGCACCTAATGATGGGGCTGCACGTAAAAAGCCTAAACCTTGCGGGCCTACTTGCAAAATTTCGTTGGCAAAAACCGGAAGTAAGGCCACTGCCCCACCAAACAATACAGCAAACAAATCGAGGCTGATGGCACTTAGAACTACCTTGTTGTTAAACACAAATCTCAACCCTACTTTTAGTCGGTCGGCAATACTTTCGTTGCCCATTTTGCTGGCAATAGGTTTTGGTTTGATGTTGAGCATAGCCACCAAAGCCAATATGATAAAAAATAAAACCACTAAAAATGTAGGTGTAATACCTATCCATGCATACAAAGCTCCACCTAGTGCCGGGCCAACAATGGCGGCCATTTGCCAGGCACTGCTATTTAAAGTTGATGCCGTAACCAATTGTTCTTTTTGCACCAACTGAACAATAAAACTAAAGCCTGCAGGTGCATAAAAACCCCGCGCAAATCCGCTTAAGAATATAAACAGGTACATGGCGTTTACACTCCAGCTTTCGCTAAAACCAAACACAAATAAGTCGCTGCTGGCAAGGGTTAAACCCATGGAGCAAAACAACAATACCCAAATGCTGTTGGCCAATATTTTACGTTTGCTGCTTATATCGGCCACATGACCTGCATACAAGGCAATGCTTAAGGCAGGAATGGCTTCGGCCAAACCTATTAAACCAAGTGATAAGGGATCTTGTGTAAGTTTGTAAATGTGCCAGCCGGCAATAACGGCTTGTATTTGTAAGGCAATGGTTAAACACACGCGAGTGGTTAAAAACAATTTAAACTCTTTATTTTTAAGTGGCAGTAAACGTGTGTTGTTTAAACTCATCGGGTTAAATATTCGTTGTAATAAACTTGCTGATAAGCACGTGCTTGTTTGGTTGTATTTAAACTATCGGCACCGGCACTCATAATTACTCTTTTTGATTGTTGATCAAAGGATACATAACCGTTTGATTTTACCAATCCAATGCCATCATCAAAAGTATAAGTTGCTAGTCCTGCTTGTGCGGTATCAAATAAATTAACACCCCATGCAAACGAATGTTTTTTTACACCCAACATGGCCAATATACTTGGTGCTAAATCGGTTTGTTGCCCTACCTTATTTACTTGCAAACCTTTTACCGCAGGGTTTAAAGCGCCACCGGTTATTAATAATGGTATGTGAAAACGTGCAGGTTCGTAGGGTTGACGGTTTAATGGTTCTTGGTGTGCGTGATCGGGTAAAATAATAATTAAGGTGTTGTTGTACCAAGGTTGTTGTTTGGCTTTTGCCATAAAATCGCCCAAACATTTATCAGAAAAATGAACAGAGTTTTTATACAACTCGGCCTGACTTGTTCCGGTAAAGTTACTTTTATGCGGTACATTGTATGGCTCGTGGCTGCTTAATGTTAGTGCAGTTACAAATTTAGGTGATGGTGATTTTGGAAATTCTTCCAATACTTTATTGTACAATTCATCATCATGTACGCCCCAGTTTTCGGGTAAAATGGCTTTATTAAACTGATGAATATCTACAATGTTATTATAGCCACTATTAATCCAATAGGCTTTCATGTTGGCAAACTCCGACTCGCCACCATAAACAAATTTGCTGTTGTAACCCAACTCCTGCAAGGCTTTGGGCAAGGCAGGCAGGTTACTAAATTTTTGAAGTTTGTTGATAATTGAACTTTTTGCCAACGCAGGTTGTGCACTGATGATGGAAGCCAAACCTTTATCGGTTCGGTTACCGTTGGCATAAAAGTTTACGAAAGTTAAACCTTCGTTTGCTAATGCATTTAGGTTTGGGGAAACACTAGCATCACCCCCGGTAAAACCCACCACATCTGCCGACCAGCCCTCCAAAATCACCAATAAAATATCGGGTTTGGGTTGAGTTGTTACCTGAAAAGAATTACGGTTTGATTGGTTTGCCAGCAATTCATTTACAATTTGTTGTGCTTCTGCATCGGGCAAAAAACTGTATGGATTTTTTTTCTCATCTTCGGTATTATCCGCCAACGATGCAATAAAATTCCAGGTGGTATTTACCGCACAATGGTTTAGAAAGGGTTTATCGCTGTAGTAAGCAAAACTTTGGTTAATGGGCGACATACCTATATTACCACGTATCATTAAAAAAGTAATTGCACCCATAACAATAAAAATTATTGGTGCTAACCATGCTTTAACGGGTTCGCCTAATTCCCTGAATTTTAAAGGCAAATTGTCGTAAACTATTTTAACCAAAAAGGTGGTTAAGAAACCAAAGAATACAATTTTACCCCACGAAATGCCACTGCTAAAACTAAACATCTCTTTAGGAAATTTGGCAAATGATGATGCGTAAGCATTTAATTTTTGTCCCCAAAATGCATACAATTCTGCATCAATAATGGTGAGCACAGCCACTGCAAGCAATACCACAAAGTTGTAGAAGGTAAACAAGTAATCAACCCATTTTACTTTTACATATTGGGCCATCAACCATAAAAAAAACGGTATTACACTGAGGTAAGCCGAGGTTGACAAATCTAAACGCAAGCCATGTACAAACGACATAGCCAACTCTTTAAAAGGCATTGTTGATGCAATTTTGCCATTAAACATAATGAACAAAAAGCGCATCAATGCGAACATCACCATCCAAAATCCGATGTATCTCGCAAAAAATTCGATGTGTTTTTTCACTGTTATTATTTGTTTTAAGATTAGGTCTTGTTGTTTATTCAACCCACACTTTAACTTGGCTAGAGCTGAAGGTAAGGTTATTTAACACCACGCTTGTTCAATTCTTTTTGGTACTTGCGTGCATTAATTTGGTGTTGGGCAAAATTAGCAGCAAAGTTGTGATAACCGCTAAAATCTTCCTTGGCGCAAAAGTATATAAACTTATGTTCTTTAAAATTTAAAACCGCATCCAGCGCTGCTTTACCCGGTACACAAATTGGCCCCGGAGGTAACCCCTTGTTTTTATAGGTATTGTATGCCGATTGAATGTTTAACATCTCTCCTGCCACACGTTTAATGCTGTTATCATTCATGGCAAAAATAATGGTTGGGTCGGCTTGTAATGGCATACCCAAACGTAATCTATTGATGTAAACACCTGCAACAACAGGCATCTCATCCGCCATGTAAGTTTCTTTTTGCACAATAGATGCCAACACACTTACCTCTGCTTTGCTTAATTTAGTGCGTGCTAATTTTGCGGTTCTTTCTGCATTCCAAAAATTGGCATACTCGGTTTCCATACGCTTTAATAGTTTAGGCGCAGAGGTTGTCCAATAAAAGTTGTAGGTGTTTGGTATAAAAAGTGAAACAATATTTTCAGTATTAAAACCAACTGATGCGCAATAGGCAGAGTCGTTAAGCAGACTCAACAATTCAATACTATCCGCTTCTAACTGATTGGCCCAAAACGAAACCAAATCTTCCTTGCGTTGTGCATATTTAAACGTCACATCTAACGTAGTTTGTTTGCCACTCACCATTAGGCGTAACAACTCCAGGTTATTCATACCATCAGTAACCTCATAACGACCAGGTTTAACCATGCTTACATAACCGGTTAACTTAGCAAATCTAAATAACGCATCGGTGTTGTTAAGCAGTTCTGTTTGTTTGATTAGTGCGGCATTTTCATCCATAGATTTATTGCTATACACCAACATGTAGCCTTTTTTACCGGCTTCTAAATTGATGTTATCGGCCAACACATCTTCATAAATTTTTATTCCGGCTGCAATCAATAACAATAAAAGAAAACTAAGCGTAATCCATAACGCTGTTTTAAATGTTTTTGATTTTGGTTTTGATTTGCTTTTAACTTTTGCTTTACCGGCCGCATTCATATGCTTGCGAACATAACAATTTTGGGTGATGTTTCTACATCTGCTGTAAGAGTTGTTTTACCATTATATTGTTAGGATTTAACTTTAACAAACGCTGCAACAATTGTTTGGTGGCTAGTTTTTGTCCGGTAATATTTAAAACTGCAGCCTTGTTTAATAAAGCTTGCTCAAAGTCGGGATCTAAGGCAATTGCTTTGTTGTAATACCCTAACGCTTTATCAAACTGTTGCTGTTTTGCATACACAAAGCCTAGGTTTGTTAATGGTTCGGGTTGTTTTGGGTTTTTGCTTAAACTACTTTCTAAGGTTGTAATTGCTTTTTCATTCTCGTCAACTTGCACATACAAAGCACCTAAAGCATTAATAAAATCAAGGTTTTCTGAGGCCAACTCAACCGCTTTTTTATACCAACCTTCGGCTAAGTTAAAGTTATTGTTGTTGTAATAAGCCCTTCCAATGCGGTAGCACAACCATGGTTTGGTTTGATCGTTTGGTTTAAGTGAGGAGGCCTTTTTAATGATGCTTGCGTAATCTTGTTTTAAGTACCATAAATGTATCCAGGCCTCTGTAGTGTTGGGTTGATTTTGTGTAATGCTGAAGTATTTATCAGCACTGTCTACTGATGATTTTTCGCCACTAAACTTTTCGAAATAACTTAAGTAGGCTTTACCGCGTGTTTCTAAATCACTTTCAGGGTTGTTAATGCAATAAATTCCTGCAAACTCTTTAGCTGCTTCTTTGGCTTTTTGTGTAGCCGGAACACGAATCCAATGGTCGGTTACGGTTACGTGCGGAATATCTATGGTACCTGATTTGGGCATGTGGCAACTTACACAGTTATTGTTGGCTAGCTTTATTTTTGCGGGAGTTTCAGTACAAAAATTCTTTTGTTGTGTGCTATGACATGAGTTGCAACTCTTGTTAAATATTTGCGTCCCGGTTACTTTAACACTCACATGCGGATTGTGGCAACTAATACAAGTTAACTTGTTGGTATGCTGATTTCCGCCCACAAAACATTTGCTCATTTGTAAACGTTGTGCGTGCGAGGCCATAATAAATTCGTCATCACGACCTTTATACTTTGGCATATAAATATCAATGTAATCACCCAAACGTTTACCCGGCCTAAAATCGGTAAAATCTTTATCGTTTTTAAGCACCGCATTTCCCTGCAAATGGCAGCGCTGACATACATCTATCTGCAAATCCCACGATAGTTTTTTAGGATTTACAATGGTGTAATCAATTTGCGTTGCGGTATCAACAATATTGCCTGCAAGTTTTTCTTTTACATGCAACTCTCCCGGGCCGTGACACCTTTCACAATCAATGCCTTTTGGAATAGAGATAAATTTATTGGTGCTGTTTTTTGCGAAGGTTGGCATGGCATTATGGCAACTCATACACTCTAAACCAATGGCACGGTTAAAGCGTACGTTTTGTCCGTTTTCAAAACCCGGAGGCAAATCCCATTTGCCTTTTTGCGCATACCACGTTAATGGCATTTGGTAAACAAAACCATTTACTTCCATCATGTGAGAGTTCGTATGCTGACCACTTCCAACAATGTAATCAACACGCTCAACACGCTTGTGTACCGTATCTTTTCCCTCCAACCTAAACTCCATGATGTACATGGTATCGTTTAAAAAGTACGGGTAGTAACTCAGGTTGTTAAACTTATCGTGCACCAGTTGATGCTTACCAAATTTGGCAGCAGATTTTTGTTTGGTAGCCACATTAAACGACTGCCCCATTCCGGTTTCGATAAAGGTTTTATAAATATCGTTATGGCAACTGCGGCAAGTTTCCATGCCCACATACTTTACGGTATCGTTGTGGTTTAGGTAAGTATTTTCAGTGGTTGATTTTTTATCTGCATCACCACAAAACAAATTAAAAAAAGTAATCATGCTCAGCGAAACGAGCATTACAAAAGTGGTGATATGTGTAGGTTTGATGCGCACTAAATAGGAAACAAATATGCACAAAAAAAGATTGATTTAAGCGACACGCATTTGGTTAAATTTTGAATGAATAAATTTATTAATTACATGAATACGTTTGGTGTAAAATTGATGGTATAAGAATTTTCATGGCATTGTAGCACAACATCACATTCAACTCCTACGGAGTTGATTTACCGGTTTCGTTATGTAACACGGGTTGTACCCGTGGTTATTCATATTCAAGTCCTGCGGACTTGCACCTCATTTGTAAAACGTGTTACACCATTAATTACCATAAACATTGTTGATACAAGAACCCTTAAAGGGTTCAATTTGAATAGCCCCGAATGAAATTCGGGGTATTTATGTGAACGACAATGTAACAACCCAGAAAGGGTTGAATGTGCCAATTTATGAAACACCACATTCAACTCCTACGGAGTTGATTTATCGGTTTCGTTATGTAACACGGGTTGCACCCGTGGTTATTCATATTCAAGTCCTTCGGACTTGTTGTGTGACGATAAATTAAAGAAACATAAGGTCATCCCAACGGGATTAATTTAAAAGGCATTTATTCAAGCCTCGTAGAGGTAATTTTATGTTAAAAAATCTAAAACTAAAGTGAACAAGCCCCTGCGGGGCGACCGTTTAATGAGAAAGATAAAGTTAAGAAGTTTAAAAAAATTGAATGTGTTATCCACCTGAATGAAACCATGTTGACCAATTTCGAAACGTTGTTAAGCGAAGTCAATTTCGATTTTTGTATTTAGCTCCGCTGAACATCGTTTCTAATTTAAAAAAGCGGCTTACAAACCTAAGGCATCCATTTTGTCTTTTTCGTATTGATCTCCTTCAGCCGGGTAACGCAAAATGTTTTCAAACTTACCCGACTGTTTGGCCATTGACCAGGTAAGGCTCTCACCTGCAGGAACAGTATTGGTTACAGTGTTGTAAATCGGGTCGTTAAATGCCGTGTGTGCATCAACCACATTCCATCCATTGGCTTTAAAGTGCGTTATCAAATCATCTAAAAATAAACCTGCAACCAAATTATGGTGTAATAACAACGAATGAGCCACATGTCTGCCTGTTAAAGCAAAAGAAATGGAATCATAAAATACCGCTTTTTCATATAAATGATTGATGTAATACTTTTTGAAACCTTCAATATTTGCTTGCGGGTTATCGGTTAAACGTTTGCGCAAACGCGAATCGATGAACCAATCAGATGCATCAACTGTAACAGCACCATGTTTATATCCTTGTTGTTTTAAAAACGAACGAAATCCATTTACCTTTTCGGGTGTGTTGCCTTCTTTTAAGTAAGGAAACCTAAAGAGTTTAATAAAGTTTGAATATGTTTTGATGACTTCCTCGTTAGCTACCAACTCCTTTTTGTATTGCGCTAAAGTAACGGCATCATCATTAAAGTTGGGGTGATTTAAAGTGTGATTGGCTAAGTAATGTCCTGCATCATTCCAAGTGCTTAATACATACTTACCATTAACTGTTTTTTTGTTATGACCGGCAACAAACATCACCGCTTTAAGCTTGTGTTTATCTAATGCTTTTAAAATTCGTCCATGCCAATCGGCTAGTTTGTAACCACCTAAATCGTTGGTTTTACCATCATCAAACGTAAAACTTATTGTAGGTTTGTGTGCAACAGTTGTTGCTTTTTGCTCAGGCATTAACACTGTATTTTGAGCAGCCAGTGCAATCAAACCAAATAAAAAAACAAATACAAATCTCATCTTCAACAAAGAAACATAAACTAAAACAAATTTAACCACTTTTTAAGTAAGCATTTACCCGTTAAACCTAATGCGTTGAATTTTAACTTAAAATATGCTAACTTGGTTTTACGGTATATTTATGTTTAACACTTAATTACCATAACCAAGAAATAGCCCTATTTATGAATGCAATAAAAAAACTCTCGCGCAACCAACAAATTGCACTTGTTGGAATGGTTGCCATTTTTATCATCGACATGTTGGTTCCGCTTGGCATTGCTATTGGCGCGCTATACATGCTTTGTTTTGTAATGATTAGCAAAGAACCTGCTTTTACCATTAAAAAGTTTTCGGCAATTATGATTGGGTTGATTTCGGTGAAATATATTATTTGTTACGGGCCTTCTGTTTATTTAGATTTTGCAACAATAAACCGTGCAATTTCAGTTTTGGTTATTGTTTGTAGTACGTATATATCCATAAAACATCGTGAGTTATTGGAGAGTAGCGCCATAGAAATTGACCGAAAAAAAGCTGAATATGCAGAGTTAGAAAAACTATACTACAAGCAACTTGAAACCATGATTGAGGGTGTACAGATTATTGATTTTGATTTTAAATACAAGTTTGTAAACCCTGCTGTAGTTAAACAAAGTAAAAAAACATCGGAAGATTTATTGGGTAAAACCATGATGGAATGTTACCCTGGAATTGAGAACACACCATTGTTTGAAAAGCTAAAAAACTGTATGCAAAATAGGTGTATAGAGCATTTTGAAAATGAGTTTACTTTCCCTGATGGTAAAACAGAATATTTTGAATTATTGATGCAGCCGGTACCTGATGGGTTATTTTTATTATCGTTAGACATTAACGAACGTAAACAAGCAGAGAAAAATCGTAAAGAACAAATAAAGATGTTGGAGAAAATGTTGTTTATGATATCACATAAAATACGCCAACCGGTTGCCAATATTATTGGCATATCAAATTCTCTTAATCAAACTAATCCAAATGCAAGCGACTTAAAAATCATGAGTGAGTTTATGTGTCAATCTGCAATTAAATTAGATTTACTTACCCGAGAACTTAATGATTTGGTAAGCGAATCGCGCAATAACAATTAATTAAAAGTATATAAAACTTCAGGTAAAACAGCTGTAATATCTGAGGCAATTAGTGTTGCTTTGTTTTTATTTTTTATTACATCAGCACATGCTCCATGTACATAAACTCCAGCAATGGCCGCTTGTTTGGCATCGTAACCTTGAGCTAAAAATGATAAAATAATTCCAGTTAAAACATCTCCACTACCCGCAGTGGCCAACATGGCATTACCACTGCTGTTAAAAAACACTTCGCCATTTGGTATTGCAACAGATGTATGGGCCCCTTTTAGAACCACCACCACGTTATGTTTTTGTGCAAACAACAATTGTTTGGCAAGTCTTTCTGCAGCGTTTAAACTCACTCCTGCCAATCTATCAAACTCTTTTGGATGTGGCGTAATTACACAGTTTTCAGGAAATTTAAAATCGTTGTGTTGATGAATGTAATCTGCAATCATATTCAATCCATCAGCATCAATTACAATAGGTTGTTTAACTTGTTGTACCCATTTAATAAATGCACTATGTGTTTGTGGATGTTTGCCCAAACCAGGTCCAATACCTAATGCAGCATAACTATTTGTATCGGGAAATGTTCTAATTTCATACAATTCATCATCTGTATTTACCATAGCTTCGGGTAAAGCGGTTTGCATGATGGTGTAAC
>CAZRVA010000056.1:0-16556 GCA_964603255.1 uncultured Chitinophaga sp. | reverse complement strand
CCTGCAACCGATAAAGCGCCAAATGGCAAGCTTCGTTTGTTGTACGAGTGCAACCCAATGTCGTTTATTATGGAGCAAGCAGGTGGTGTTTCTACCACTGGTAAAGAAAGAATTTTAGATATTGTTCCTAACGCTTTACATCAACGTGTGCCAATTTATATGGGCTCTAAAGGAATGGTGAATCAATTGATCGAAATGCTTGACAAATAACAACTAAAGGCTGCTTTTAAAGCGGCCTTTTTTATGCGTGTGTTACAAGTTTGGTTTGATTAATAAGGTAAACTTATGTTTTACATCAGCGGTAAGTTTTTAAACATAAAATAGCTTAAGTTCGCTTTCTTGTTAATTTAATTATGATTAAAAAAATATCAATACTAACTCTTAGTGTGCTTATTTCTGTTGGTGCTTATGCCAAAAAGAAAAAGCCGGCCGATGCTCCAAAGCCGCAAGCGCAAAAAACATCTATTGCCGAAAAGGTAAAAGCCTGCAAAAAACAAGATGGTTTATTTCCGCTTTATCAGGATACCACAAACGGTGCCATGTATTTATTGGTTAAAAAAGACCACCTAAACAAAAAGTTTATCTACTTCAGTTACACCGAAAATGGGGTGGTGGCAGCAGGCCATTTCCGTGGAAGTTTCCGAGATAACATGGTGTTTACCATCAAGCGTTATTTTGATAGAATAGAGTTTGTTGAACAAAACACCGAGTTTTATTTTGATACCACCAATGCCATTAGTAAAGCTGCCGATGCCAATATTAGCAACGCAGTTTTAGTAAGTCAGAAAATTTTAGCCGAAGAAAATGGCAACATGTTGCTTGATGCAAATGCAATTTTTTTAGGTGAAAACATGAGTCAAATCAAACCAACACCATTCCCGGGCCCAATGGGGCAAATGAGTTTGTTGGGTATGCTAAACAAAGAGAAAAGTAAATACATAAAAACTCGTAATTATAGTGCTAATACAGATGTTGTAGTAGAGTATGTGTATGATAATCCTGCACCAATTGTGTCGGGTGGAAAAGAGGTTACCAATGCACGTGCTGTGAGTATTACATACCAACACAGTTTTATTCAAGCACCTGAAAATCCAATGCCAGCGCGCAGAGATGATCAACGTATAGGATTCTTTGGTCAGCAAAAAAATGATATGACCACCACAAATGCTGTGGCTTATAAAGATATTATTCATCGTTGGAGGTTAGAGAAAAAAGATAAAGGTGCTGCACTATCTGAGCCAGTAAAACCAATTACCTGGTGGATTGAAAATACTACGCCAAAAGAATTCAGACCAATAATAAAAGCAGCAGGCGAGCAATGGAATATTGCTTTTGAAGCAGCTGGTTTTAAAAATGCAGTTGTGGTATTAGAGCAACCAGATACGGCAACGTGGGATGCAGGTGATATTAACTACAATGTGTTACGTTGGACATCATCTCCTCAGCCTCCTTTTGGTGGTTACGGACCAAGTTTTGTTGATCCACGTACCGGTGAAATTTTAGGTGCTGATATCATGTTGGAATACATATTTGTTACCAACCGCATCAATCAAGAAAAATTATTTGATGCACCTCAACCATCATCATACCAGCCAGAATTACCCGACCATATGCAAATGTGCGAAGCTGGTCATCACTTACATTTAACTAGCATGTTTGGTAACAGTGTGCTGGATGCTCGTGGGTTATCTGCTATTGAAAAACGCGAGTACATGATACAATCTTTGTATTATTTGGTGATGCACGAAATGGGCCATACGATGGGTTTAATGCACAACATGAGAGCCAGTCATTTATGGAATCCAACTCAAGCACATAACAAAGAATTAACCCGTAAATATGGTTTGATAGCAAGTGTAATGGAATACCCGGCAGTAAACCTAGCTAGCGATAAAACTAAACAAGGCGATTACTTCACTACGCGGCCAGGGCCATACGATTTGTGGGCCATTACTTACGGTTACAGCGAAGCACTTGAAGATGCTGAAGCAGAAGAAAAACGTTTAACTGAAATTTTAAGTCGCTCAGCAGATAGTACTTTAATTTTTGGTAACGATGCAGATGATATGCGTTCACCAGGTAAAGGTATCGACCCTCGCGTAAATGTTAACGATTTTAGTAATGATGTAATTACTTACAGCGTAGATAGAATAAAATTGATTAACAAAATGATGCCTGATTTACCCAAACGTTACACAGCATTAGGTAAAAGCTATCAAGAGTTAAAACAAGCTTATGGCATTTCATTAACTGAAATGAACAATGCAGCACAATCTATGTCACGTTACATTGGTGGTGTTTATGTAAATAGAAACATGGATGGCAGTCAGGCATACACACCAGTTGCACTTGCTGATCAAAAACGTGCAATGAATGCATTGGCTCAATATTTATTCAGCCCTAAAGCTTTTGATGCAGCTAATGGTCTGTATCAAAACCTACAAAGCCAACGCAGAGGGTTCAATTTCTTTGGTGCACCTGATGATCCTAAAATTCACGATCGAGTATTGATGATGCAAAGCATGGCTATTGACCACATACTTGCGCCAACTACATTAAAACGTATTACCGATAGCCGTTTATATGGCAACAAATACAGTGTGGTTGATGTAATGACAGACTTAACCAATGCTTGTTTTAAAGAAGACTTAGCTGGTAACGTAAATACTTTCCGTCAAAACTTACAAGTTGAGTACGTAAAAGATTTGAGCAGCATTGCATCGTTTAATAAACCAAACGGAGCTTATGATAACATTGCAAAATCAGCAGCTATTGGTCAGTTAAAAAACATCAAACAAATGATGGCGCTTCCTGCTGCAAATGCAGAAGTAAAAGCACATCGCGAACATATTTTATTAATTATTGATGAGGCATTATCTCGCAAATAATTCAACTCTAAAAAGACTGAGTATGCTTGTACTCAGTCTTTTTTTTATGGGTAATGTTATGGCACAACAAAAGGATTCAACCCAAGTTTTAGAAGGCAAACTACAACGCACAGATTTGGAAGGTTTTAAATGGTTTAAAGAAGAATATAACCAATATAAACCAGCCATGAGCATTGTGGAAGAGTTGGTGAAATACGATAAATGTAGTTTGTTGGTGGTGTTAGGAACTTGGTGCAGCGATAGCCATGAGTTAGTTCCACAACTATTTAAGGTGGCCGATTTAGCGGGTTGGGAAAAAATTGAATTGATTGGTGTAGATAGAAAAAAGCAATGTGGAACGGTTGATATTAAAGCGCTTAGCATTGAATACGTGCCTGTGATTATGGTTTTTAATAATAAAAAACTGGTGGGTAAAATTGTTGAAACCACCGAAAAATCTATTGAAGAAGACTTGTTAAAATTGTTAAGCAAGCCTTAATAATTGCGAATGTATTTGTTAAAACTTTCTAAATTTTAATACGAGATTGTTCTAAAAAACCGCACAAAACTTGTTCGTGTGGCCTCGTTTCTTAATTTTGCCTTAATGACCCAAAAGAAACCACTAATCTTAGTTAGTAATGATGATGGTATTACAGCACCCGGTATTCGTAACTTGGTTGATGCTATAAAACATCTTGGAGAAGTTGTAATTGTTGCACCTGATAGTCCGCAAAGTGCCATGGGCCATGCGGTAACTATAAGTAAACCGTTGCGTTTAAATCAAACAGATATTTATGGTGATATCAAGGCATACCAATGCAGCGGAACTCCAGCTGATTGCGTGAAGTTAGCGGTAGATAAAGTATTGCATCGTAAACCTGATTTAATGGTTTCTGGGATTAACCACGGAAGCAATTCAAGTATTAATGTACTTTACAGTGGTACCATGAGTGCAGCCATGGAAGCTGCAATAGAAGGTATTCCTGCTGTAGGTTTTAGCTTGTGCGATTTTGCCTATGATGCTGATTTTAGTTTGGCAAAAAAAGTAGCTACACGTATTGCAGAAAATATCTTGGAGCATGGTTTACCAACAGCAACTTTGCTTAATGTAAACATTCCTAAAATTACAGAAAACGAGTTTAAAGGTGTTAGAATTTGCCGACAAGCAGTTGCCAAATGGAAAGAAGAATTTGATGAACGTATTGATCCTAACGGGCGTAAATATTTTTGGTTAACAGGTAAGTTTATCAATAACGACACAGGTGAAGATACTGACGAGTGGGCATTGGCTAATAATTATGCAAGTGTAGTGCCGGTTATGTTTGATTTAACCGCACATCATGCAATGCCTCGTTTAAACAGTTGGGATAACAATATTTAATTAACTACAATAGCATGAAGTTAAAAGACAGTATTTTGTTAGGTATTCCGTCTGGATTAATTGGTCCGGTAATAGGTGTGCTTGTATTTTATTTTGTAAATTTCAGTACGAGTAACTTCAGCGATTTTTTTCGCATGGCTGCAGAGCAAAACTTGCTTTCTCCGTTACTAAGTTTATGTGCCGTTATTAACCTTGGTATATTTTTCCTTTTCATTAAAATAAATCACCTGCATACAGCACGTGGTATTATTCTATCTACGTTTTTGTATGGATTGGTAATTGTTGGGTTGAAGTTTGTGTTTTAGTTAAAAGTAAACATGCAGTCAATTAAATATCCAATCAACGAATAACCAATCAACTTCCTCAAACCCTTAAACAAGTTTTCTTCAATACAATAGTATCAATCCACTGTTGTTGTTTTTCATCGCTAAAATGCCTAGCTGGAGTATCTAATTTGCACATGCGTATTTGTTTGCTGTGGCAATGTTTGGCGAGTTTCATTACTTCCGATTTGATATTGGGAATACCATTAAAGGTTTTGCGTGTAAAATAAACAGCTTTAAGTTTGGGTAGATGGTCAACTACGGTAATCAAATCAAAAAAGGTTTTTGCGCTGATGTCAACAAACTCTTCTTCCATTATTTCTTCTTCACCATCTCCTACCTCAAGCGTTTCGATCACATCCATAAAATCTATTTTATGTTTTTGCATAAAGGCTTGTTTGGTTGCTAAAGCAGTATCTTTTAATGGTTGATTTTTAAAGCAAATGGGCAACAAATGCCATAAGAAATTACGTGGTCTTCCAAAGAAAAAATCACCCGAGTGTGGATGGTCGTGCGTAAAAGTACCCAGTATCAATATCTCTGTATCGGGGTTAGGTTTATGGTTTACAAACTTGTTGGTTAGTATGGGCATTGCTCAGTTAAATATGTTAGCGAAGGTAATTACATTATCAAATATTTTAGTTGATTTGCTGCTTTAAGTTTTACATCAAATTTTATGAGGAAAATATTTTATACCCTAAGTGCTTTAGTTGTTTCGTTTAATGTATTTGCTCAACCGGGCTTTGTTAAAGATTCGCTCGATGCATTTATTACACGTGAAATGCAACGATGGCAGGTGCCTGGTTTGGCTATAGCTATTGTAAAAGACGGACAAGTAGTTGTGCAAAAAGGTTATGGTGTAAAACAATTTGATAAGCCAGAAAGTAAGGTTGACGAGAACACATTGTTTCAAATTGCCAGTAATTCAAAAGCATTTACTGGAACATCGGTGGCTTGGTTAAACAGTGAAAAACGCTTGTCGCTTGATGAAAAAGTAACCAACTATTTGCCTTACTTTAAGCTGTTTGAGTCATCATCAACCGATTTATGTACTGTACGCGACTTACTTTGTCACCGTTTAGGAACACAAACTTTTCAGGGCGACTTTTTAAATTGGGGAAGTAACCTCACTCGCAAACAAATTGTAGAAGGATTATCGCGCACCAAACCTGTTCATCCTTTCAGGTATAAATATGGATACAGTAATGCGGGATTTATTGCAGCAGGTGAAATTATTTTAGCCACTACAGATACTACTTGGGACGACTTTTTATTACATCGTTTTTTCAAACCCATGGGTATGAACAGAACCTCCACAACATATGCAGGTATCGTAAATGATAACAACGCTTGTTTACCCCATACTTTGGTTGATGGTAAATTGGTGAAAATGCCTTTAACCAATATTGATAACATGGGTGCAAGTGCTTCTATTAACTCGTGTGTGGGCGATATGAAAAACTGGCTTTTGTTACAACTCAACAACGGTCAGTTAAACGGCAAACAAATTATTCCTGCTGATGTAATTGCCGAAACACGCAAATCAAACATGGTGGTAAATGATGTTAACAGTAAGTTTTTTAAAAGCAAACATTTTGCAACGTATACATTAGGTTGGCAAATGAACGATTATAATGGTCGCAGGGTTATTGAGCACAGCGGTGGAGCAAACGGATTTGTAACTAAAACAGAATTGGTACCAGAAGAAAATTTAGGTGTAATTGTGTATACCAACACCGATGCAAATAGTTTGTATGATGCGCTGTGCAAGCAAGTTTTAGAAGCTTATATGAGTATGCCATACAGAAATGTGAGCGAGATTTATTACAACAATTCTCAAAAAGCTAAAGAAGCAACAGCAACAAAAATTAAAACTATTAAAGATACCATTGCGCTAAAAAATAAACCTGCATTAAAATTAAACGAGTATTGTGGAACCTTTACCAATAGCCTTTATGGTAAGGTTGAGGTGAGGTTGGTAAAAGGAAAATTACAGCTATTCATGGAGCATCACCCCAACAATATTGGTAAGTTAGATTTTATAAACGATAACAGATTTTTGTGCACTTACACCGATGTAACTTGTGGTGTTGAACCATTAAGTTTCAAGGTAGAAAATAACCAAGTAAAAAGTGTAACCGTTAAGGTGGCTGATTTTATCGATTATCTTTCGTACGAGTTTGTTAAAGATTAAAGTATTCAGTTTACTCGATATCATCCTGGGTTTCGTTGGCCTGCCAAATGTGGGCCAGCAAACCAAATTCCTCTAATCCTATCTTACCTATTTTGTTATAAGCGATCCAAACAGCTGGTTCATGTAACAATACTTGTATGGCATTTTCATCAGGAAAAATTTTGTAATCAAAATAATGCAGACCAATTCCAATGTAACCCGTGTAGTAATAGGTAATGTTATGATTGATGCAATATTGTAGTTTAAGTAAAATTAAATATTTTCCTAAACTGTATTTCTTATAGTTGGGGTGATAGGCATTTAATATTCCTGCTATACTTTTTTCACCTTTATCAAAACAACCAAAAGCAATTAATGTATCGCCATCGTAAACCTTAATTACATAGGATTCGAAGATGTTATTGAGGCTGTCTCCAAACAAGTTATCGTGCACAGTTTGTGCGTGCTCAAAAGTAACATGCTCGCGGTATAAAGCGAAAAGGGCTTCCATTTCTTCAGTTATTTGTAAAGGTGAAATGGTGTAACCAAAACGTTTGTTTTGCTTTAATATCCTTTTTGCAGATGAGCTTAATTGAACAGAAGGTACATGAGTACGTAGCCAAAAAACATCATGCAACACATTATGGTACTCAATATAAAAAGTAGTAAACAACAATTGTCGGTATCGGTAAAATCCTTTAGCTAGGTAATCATCTAAAAGGCTACCGGCAACAGGTGCCACCAAAACCAAATCATCTTCGTTTATATACATACTTTGGGTGCAAACATAATAAAATGTAGGCAGTGAGTTGGAGTTAAAAGGACTAAATTGTACAAATTATCCCAACGTGCAAGTATGATGAAACATGATTATTTCTATTAAATTGTATTAATAAGAACTATTGTAACGGTGTTTTAAACAATTTAAATGGCATGGGTGATTTATTCACAAATAACGAAGTGTCTGATTCCTGCACTAAGCTTTTATGTATATCCCTTGATTTAAAATTGGATTTTCGACTTGATCCACTTTTATTTTCTACTCCACAACTTTTATACTTGATCCCCCTTGATCCCAAAGTGCATGGTTATGGGCATAAAAAAAAGCCACTCGACTTGAGTGGCTTTGCGGTGCGGACGGGACTCGAACCCGCGACCCCCTGCGTGACAGGCAGGTATTCTAACCAGCTGAACTACCGCACCGTTTCCTTATAATCTACGATTTTTAACAACCGTTTTTCCTTATAGGGTGTGCAAATGTAGGTCAAAAAATTATTTTGTCAATACTTTGCTGAAAAAAAAGTCAAAAAACCATACAATAATTTGCAATGCGCTGTTTTACTGTAGGTATTTTTTACTGATAAAATCCGTAAGCATATCTTTTTTTAATAATGCGGCTTCTTAGGCATTCTAGCTTCCGTTTTTTAGAATATTCTTTATTACTTTGCACCCTTAAATAAAACTATGGCATACTTCGATTTTGAAAAGCCGATTGAGGAATTAGAACTTCAATTGGAAAATATTAAAAAAACAGCCGAGAAGAATAAGCTTGATTTATCGGCATCGGTAGTTGAGCTGCAAGAAAAAATAGAAAAGGCCAAACAAGATATTTATGCAAACCTCACTGGTTGGCAAAGGGTTCAAATATCTCGTCATGCAGAAAGACCATACACATTAGATTATGTAGAACATGTATTTACTGACTTTATAGAAATGCATGGCGACAGAAACGTAAAAGATGATAAGGCCATGGTTGGTGGTATTGCACGTTTGGGTGATCAAAGTGTAATGGTTATCGGTCACCAAAAAGGTAGAAATACCAAACAGCGCCAAATGCGTAATTTTGGTATGGCTAATCCTGAAGGTTATCGCAAAGCGCTGCGTTTAATGAAATTGGCAGAGAAGTTTAACATGCCTATCATTACGCTTATCGACACTCCTGGTGCGTCTCCTGGATTAGAGGCAGAAGAGCGTGGACAAGGTGAAGCTATTGCAAAAAACTTGTTAGAAATGAGTGTACTTAAAGTACCTGTAATTTGTGTGGTGATAGGTGAGGGTGCATCAGGTGGAGCTTTAGGTATAGGTGTGGGTGATAAAGTAATGATGTTGGAAAATACTTGGTACTCGGTAATTTCACCAGAGTCTTGTTCATCTATTTTATGGAGAAGCTGGGAACACAAAGAGAAGGCTGCAGAAGCCTTAAAACTTACAGCCAAAGACATGCTTAAAAATGGATTGATTGATGGCGTAATCCCTGAGCCATTAGGTGGCGCACACAACAATCCTGAGCAAATGTACCAAACTTTAAAAGATTCACTTCAAGGCATGATTAACGAGTTAAGTAAATTGTCGTCAGAAAAGTTAATTGAAACAAGAATTGGTAAGTTTAGCAAAATGGGAGCTTTCACAGAAGCATAAGTCAAGATATTAGAATCAAAAGAATGCCACGAGAAGTATTTTTCGTGGCATTTTTGTTTACGTTTTTTGATACCCAAAACTTTTTATTTCTGTGTTTTTTGCAGACCAACATCAGATTTATGAACCACATGAAAACAAAACGACCGAAAGCGAGACTTTAAGTATAGTTTGTAATAGATACGTTTCCTTCAGGGACTTTGATGTTGAAGCGTGACCCAAACGTGACCCAAAACTGTTCATTTCTGTGTTTTTTGCAGACCAACATCAGGTGCATGAACTGCTCAGAAACACAAAAGACCCTCGATATGAGAGCCTTATTGGTGGAGAATATCGGATTCGAACCGATCACCTTCCCGAAAGCATTCGGGACGCTCTAGCCCTTTTGTTGAATTAACCACTCTATAAATTTTCTACTCTTCTTGTTTTTGATTTCACTTTCCCTCTTCATAGCATCCGACCTATTGTCGAATGTTTCGGTATAGACAATAGTCCAATCGTTTGTGCCAAGATTGTTTCTGGTGTTGTGTTGAAGTAATCTGTTCTGAACATCTTCTGTGTGTCCGATGTAGAACTTGTCTTTGATAGAAGAGTATGATATGTAGGCGTAAAACAACATCATAAAAAAGCCCCGAAAAATCGAGGCTTGAAATGTAGTGGAGAATATCGGATTCGAACCGATCACCTCTTGCATGCCATGCAAGCGCTCTAGCCAAATGAGCTAATCCCCCAAATTATTTTACCAAAGAACCGAACACCTTCCCGAATGCTTTCGGGACGCTCTAGCCAAATGAGCAAATCCCCCAATTATTTTAACAAAGAACCAATCACCTTCCCGAATGCTTTCGGGACGCTCTAGCCATTCCGAACCTTTGGGAGAGCTAATCTCTATTTCGTGGTGCAAATATATCAATTGCGTTACCTAATGCAAATAATTTTGCAATCAGTTTTTAAATGCATGTTTATCAGATTTATTCCAACTGTTTTTGCAATGCAAATAACTCATCACGTAATCTTGCAGCTTCCATAAAGTCTAATTCTTTAGCGGCTTTTTGCATACGTTTTTGTGTTTCGTCAACTGCCTTTTTCAATTGATCCTTACTCATGTATTGCACCACAGGGTCGGCTGCTACATTTAGTTCTTCCGGTTCTACATAATATCGCATTTCTTGATTACCTTCTCTTGCATCTGCAACACTCGTTTGTTTTAAAATCTCCTCGGTGTTTTTGCGTACTGTTTTTGGTGTAATACCATGAGCCAAGTTGTAAGCAATTTGTTTGTCCCGTCTACGGTTGGTTTCATCAATGGTTCTGCGCATACTGTCGGTAATTTTATCAGCATACATAATAACGTTGCCTCTTTCGTTACGCGCAGCCCTTCCTATGGTTTGGGTTAGTGATTTATCATTACGTAAAAAGCCTTCTTTGTCTGCATCCATAATAGCCACTAAACTTACCTCAGGTAAATCTAAACCCTCTCTTAATAAGTTGACACCTATCAAAACATCAAAAACACCTAAGCGTAAATCACGTAAAATTTCAACACGATCAAGTGTCTTAACTTCACTATGTATGTACCTACATTTTATGTTCAACTTGGCCATGTATTTTGATAGCTCTTCAGCCATACGTTTGGTAAGCGTAGTTACCAGCACACGATCGCCCATTTTTATACGCTCATCAATCGCATCCAACAAATCATCAACCTGATTACTGCTTGGTCTTATTTCAATTGTTGGGTCTAGTAAACCTGTAGGTCTAATAATTTGTTCAACCACCACACCTTCACTCATGCGCAACTCATATTCACTTGGCGTTGCACTCACATAAATTACTTGATTTACCATGCTTTCAAATTCATTGAATTGAAGCGGTCGATTATCTAATGCGCTTGGTAAACGGAACCCATATTCAACAAGGTTTTCTTTACGTGCCCTGTCACCGCCATACATTGCTCTAACTTGTGGCATAGTAACATGACTCTCATCAATAAACATCATGTAATCTTTTGGGAAATAATCCAACAAGCAAAATGGTCTGTCGCCCGGCTTACGTTGGTCCATGTAGCGACTGTAATTTTCAATGCCACTGCAATAACCCAATTCGCGCATCATTTCCATGTCAAAATTGGTGCGCTCTTCCAATCGTTTTGCTTCAAGATTTTTGCCAATGCTTTTAAAGTAATCTACCTGTGCCACTAAATCATCTTGTATTTCACGAATGGCACGGTTTAGTTGATCTTTGGGCGTAACATAGATATTCGCAGGAAATATCGCAATGTCACTTACACGTTCTTGCTGTTTACCTGTAATTGGATCAATGATGGCAAGTTCTTCAATTTCATTTCCGAAAAAAGTAATTCGAAACGCAAAATCTGCATAGGCCGGAAAAACATCTAATACATCACCTTTTACCCTAAAGTTACCGCGGTTAAAATCTGCTGTGGTGCGCGAGTACAAAGAATCAACCAACGCATACAATACGGTATTGCGCGTTATTTTTTGTGATTGATGTATACGAATAATGCTGCTCTCATAATCTTTTGGATTACCGGCACCATAAATACAACTTACCGATGCCAACACAATTACATCTCTTCGTCCGGATAGTAGAGAAGAGGTAGTTTTTAAACGCAACTTTTCTATTTCTTGATTGATGGCAAGGTCTTTCTCAATATAGGTATTGCTTGATGGAATAAAAGCTTCGGGCTGGTAGTAATCGTAGTACGAAACAAAGTACTCTACGGCATTTTCAGGGAAAAACTGTTTGAATTCGCCATAAAGTTGAGCGACCAAAGTTTTATTATGACTGATAATTAAAGTTGGTTTTTGCACCTGCTGTATTACATTGGCCATGGTAAACGTTTTACCCGATCCGGTTACACCTAATAATGTTTGGTGCTTATTGCCATTGTTGGCTCCTTCAACCAATTGTTTTATAGCCTCGGGTTGATCGCCCATTGGCACATATTCTGATGTTAATTTAAATGTCATAATAACCTAACAAAGCTAATTAAAAGTAAGCGAAGTTCTGTTGTTGTTGTGGCCTAAAAACACAAAGCCCCGACTCTGGAACGAGTCGGGGGCTTTGTTGTCCTTATAAACCCTAACCTGTATGAAAAGGCAACCTGAAACAAACCTTTCGGCTTGTATTATTTAAGAGCACTTCACTTAAAAAAGTGTTGCATCACACTTAAATAATTTTGTAATAGTGTATCAAAATGCTTGCCACTAATTAATGTTTTGGTTTGATGTCAGTCATAGAATTGTCAAGTATGTTTTTTGCTTTTGATAACTACATTACTAACGAAATGTTGTGTGTGGTAGTTTAATTAAATCAGGCTATGACAGTATTTTGACAAAAAATAACGCGCCCCGAAACAAAGTTTCGGGGCGCGTTATTGATAAAATATTTTCGCGTTAAAATACGTGTTTCTCTGCATGGTATGAAGAACGTACCAATGCGCCTGACTCTACATATTTTAAACCCATTTTTAGTCCTTCCTCTTTATAAAAATCAAACTCTTCAGGTGTAACAAAACGCTCCACATTTAAGTGCATTTTAGTTGGTTGTAAGTATTGTCCCAATGTAACCACATCACAACCCCAATCTTTCAAGTCTTTTAATACCTCAAGTACTTCATCCTTGGTTTCGCCCAATCCTAACATTACACCTGATTTGGTTCTACGACCGCGTTCTTTAGTTTTTAAAATTTGCTCTAAACTACGTTCGTATTTTGCTTGCGGACGCACTTTGCGGTATAACCTTTTTACGGTTTCCATGTTGTGTGATACCACTTCTGGTTTCTCATCAATTACTTGGTACAATAAATCCCATTTAGATAAAAAGTCAGGAATTAAAGTTTCTATTGTAGTACCCGGGTTAAGTTCTTTTACCAATCTAATGGTATCAGCCCAAACCTTCGCGCCTTTATCTTTTAATTCATCACGATTTACAGAAGTGATTACCGCATGCTTTACTCCCATTAACTTGATGGCTTCAGCAACGCGCATGGGTTCTGATAAATCATAATCTTGCGCACGACCTGTAGCTACTGCACAAAAGCTGCAACTGCGTGTACACACATTACCTAAAATCATAAAGGTTGCTGTACCTGCGCCCCAGCACTCGCCCATATTAGGGCAACTACCACTTTCGCAAATGGTGTGTAATTTATATTCGTCAACAATTTTACGAACGTTACGGTAGTTTTCGCCTGTAGGTAATTTAACTTTTAACCAAGATGGTTTTTTTATACGTTCTTCTGCTAATGTTGGTAATTCAATCATAATATCTATCTGTTCTGTCCGAAAGTAAATCCTAAAAATAATGTAACAAAAATCTGTTTGTTTTTAGCTAATTCATCTGCCATCAAAGGTAATGGTTGTGCAAATACATCAACACAAAAACCTGCTTCTAAAGTGTTAAAGGCATCCGGGTACTCACCCCATTCAACCGATAAACTATTTTTAAAATGTCCGCCAACACGTGCCGACATTTCATTAAAGCCACGTGTAAATGTAGCGTTGCCATAAATGGTGTAAGGAGTGGTGTGTTTATTTACCGGGTCGTATTTTTCTGTTGCAATGTAGTCTTGTCCAAATGGGTCTTGCGAAAGCTTGAACACATCAATGTAAATCGGCTTTAACAAAGCGGTGGTTACACCAAATGAGTAATTATAGTGCAACGAAACCGAATTTTTATAATCACGGGTAGTTATAAATAAATTTTGTCCGTATCCAGTGCGCAGGAAAAAAGCCATATTTATTCTACCGGGCGTGTATTGTTTGGGGTTGTCAGATTGTCCGTATACTCGCTCCTCTTTTGGATGACGAATACGCGCTAACTCAATATCGAAGCCGTTTTTAATAAGTGCTGTTTTTTGCCATTGGTACTTAAAATTTATGCCACCTAATGTAGCACTATTTAAGTTGAAGCCATATTGCAAACGCTTGCGGTAAAGCAATGTCGGCTCGGTAATTAAATCGTTTTGCGCAATAGCTGAATAAGCCATTAGCACAAAAACTAAACTACTTAATTTGGCAACAACACGCATGCGTTTATATTTGAAAATTCAAAAATAAAAAAATTATGATTACTTCTGAGGTTATTTATTCAGGACATTTGCGCACAGAGGCAACACACACTGCAAGTAAAAGTAAAATTATTACTGATGCTCCTATTGATAACCATGGGAAAGGTGAAGCTTTTTCGCCAACTGACTTGTTATCAACCGCATTGGCACAATGCATGATGACAATAATGGGGATCGAGGCGGATAAATTGGGAGTTGACCTAACCGGAACCAGAATTGAGGTAACGAAAAAAATGACAATAAGTCCACGAAAGGTGGCTAAAGTAGAAGTGGTGTTTTATTTACCACAAACAGCCGCTAGTTTTAAAAGCGAGTTAGAACATGCTGCTTTAAACTGCCCGGTTGCCTTGTCTTTAAATCCGGATGTAAAGCAGCATGTTATATTTAACTACGTTTAGTTGAAAAAGCTAACCCAATCAATACTAAATTTCGGGCAAGAGCCTTTACAAGATGTCAAACTAATTGAGACTAGGGCAAGAGCTGCAATTAAAATTACTTTTTTCATACAAAATATAGAATGCTACAAAGTTATGTAAATAATGCTCAAACTATGCAAGATTTAAACATTGAAATGTTAGTTGAGTATACAAAATCATACAACAAGACTCAGTTGATAATGTTTTTAAGAAAGCATTATGGTGAGCAAGCCCCCTTTGTAGCCGAGCAGTTAGAGCTTTTTGATAAGGCAAAAAAGAAGTTGCCGACTTGGGTTTCGGCTGGTTGTTTTTTTACCAAAAAAAGTTTGGAACAATGCAGTTCTATTCCACTTGCAGGTTTTAAAGCCACCCTTGTTAAAGGGAATATTTTGGTTGATTTAAGTGCCGGGCTTGGGGTTGATGATGTTGCTTTTTTAAAAACGTTTAATCAGGTTATTGGGGTTGATGTGGACGAGGAATTGAATAAATTGGTTCGACATAATTTTGAAAAACTAAACCTCAAAAATATAATCAGGTTTGATGCTACAGCCGAACTCTTTCTGCAAGAAAATAAACTTCCGGTTGATGTATTTTATATAGATGCGGACAGGCGTCCATCTGGCTCAACCAAAACTTTTTCTTTAACTGATGCAACACCAAATGTGCTAGAACTTGTACCACAATTATTTAAAAATGGGAGTGAGGTTTTGCTTAAGCTTTCGCCCATGGTTGATATTGCTTACTTGCATAAAACTTTTGAAAATATAAAACGTGTTATTGTGGTTGGATTAAAAAATGAGGTGAAAGAAGTGTTGGTGTTATTAAATCAAGAGTTTAAAACAGACCCGCATCAAATAGAAGCAGTTCAAGTGAATGATGAAGGTGAAATGGAGTTTAGTTTTAGTCTGCAATCAACCCCAAAACATAACCAAGTAAATAACTTAGCACAGTTTTTTTACGAACCATCAAACATGATTATAAAAGCTGGGCTGAGCTTAGATTATGCCTACTATTTAGGATTAAATATTGTAAGTAAAAATAGTCATTACGCAATTGGTAATTGGGTTGATGCTTATTTTGGCCGTAGCTTTAAAATAATACATCAAACCGAGTTTAATAAAAGTGGCATCAAACAATATCTAAAAAGTATTGGGTTGAGAAAAGCCAATGTCTCTGCGCGGAATTTTGTGAGTACGGTTGATGAGATTAGAAAAACCTTTGCAATTGAAGATGGAGGAGGCGACTATTTGTTTTTTACGCAAGACGCATCAAAAAATAAATTATTCTGGCACTGTGTAAAGGTTTAGTCGGTTATGCGTTTTACCAACATGTAATAATCATTGTCAATTTTTAAGTAGCCGTACTCGTAACAAAAGGTATAATGTGTGCCAACCTTGGTGGTGTAGGTATGTGTGTGGTATGCAAAATTAAATCCTTTGGCCAATAGCTTTTGCTGCGAAACTTTAATTTTCCCAGTATCAACAGGAATTAAACCTTCCATAATTCTTCTGTTTTTTTTGAGCGCAGCGGTAATCTCTTTTACAAATGCGGGTTCTGCTTTTTGTTGATTATTGAATGTTGTTCTACATTGGTCATCACAGAATTTTTTGTCAGCTCGGCCGCGTAATTCCGTATTGCAAGTGAGGCAGTTTGTAACTCTCATAGGGCTTAATTTGGGTTTACAAACGTGAATTAAGCAAATAAATTTCAAAAAAGCAACGCCCAACTTTATGGATTGGGCGTTTTAATTAATTAATCTCTATAGTTGTGGGCATTCGCATTTGCATGCCTTCATATTTTAAAAGTTTCGAAATTTGGTTGTACCATTCGTAATGTTCGCCAAATTTTTGTTTTGCCATGTAGGTTGATGCTTCATCGCTCAGGCT
>CAZRVA010000055.1:0-16832 GCA_964603255.1 uncultured Chitinophaga sp. | reverse complement strand
TTAACAACCTTTACCGTGCTTGTTTGTCCTTGCGATGTGATACGCAGGAAATAAACAGCGGGGCTCAATGTTTTTACATCAATATTAAACTGGTTAGTTGAATGATTGCATGTAGTGCTCATCAAAACTTTTCCGTTTACATCCATCAATTCAAAACCGGTATTGTTTAAAGTTTTATCAGATTCAATAATAATTTCTGTGCTAACCGGATTAGGGAAAATGGTGTACGATTGTGTTAAAAACTCTTTAATACCCGTGTTGCCGTAATGGGTAAATCCATTTAGTAATGCTGTTCCGTAGGGGGTAATTACGCTAACATTACCAGTAGCACCAGTGTCAACAGTTGCCGTTATAACAGAGGCTGAAGCTACATCAAAGTTCGTTGCATTTACACCACCGAATAAAACTGCACTTGCATTATTTAAGTTGTTACCCTTTATAGTAATTAAAGTTCCGTTGGTTCCTGTTTGTGGTGTGAAAGATGTAATAGTAGGTTTTAGTATTTGTGGATCTAGGTATCTGAATCCGTTGGATGATGCAATACCTTTTGGAGTAATAACGCTTATGACACCAGACGCTCCCGAATCAACAACAGCTCTAATTATTTGTGGTGAAATTACAACATAACTTTTGGCATGTACTTGGCCAAAACTCACAGATGTAGTATTCGAAAAATAACCTCCTGTTATAGTAATGGTATCATTGTTTTTTCCTTCAATTGGATTAAATGACTTTATGTAAGGAGCATTGTTTGGCAACACATTAATATTAAAAGCTAAATTAGTACGCCCTACTTCAGGACAAAAATTATCGCGTGCCGAAACTCTGAAACAGTAAGGTTTATCACTGGTATCCCGGTCTTCAGTTTTCCAACTAAACAACCATGAGTCTTCAATAGGTCGCAAATTTACAGAGTCAACAATGTAATTTGGTTTAATTGTTAATTTATTAGTATTTAAACTAGTCTCACTCCAATTTATATAGGTAGTGTCATGTTGCTGTGTTACCGGATATGCATCAATATCTTTTGCTGTAATGATAAAACCAACAGAGTCTCCTGCATATACATTGTATTGTGTAATTGGTTTGTTGTTTTGATTTGATGGAGTGGTAATCAGCTTTGGTAAATTGTTGTTTTGGCAATTGAAAGTATATAACTGCATATCGCGTTGAGTTATGCCTAAAAGTACTCTGTTGCCGCTGTTGTTGTAATACCATTGTTTTACAATTAAATTAAGGTTGCCGGTTAAATAACCAGTTGTGTTGTTCAATGGGCTAAAGCGAATATCACCTGTCATGCTATCAATCACAATGTAAGGTCCGTTGTCAAAAGGATAATCATTGTGTGGTGATTTGGTGGTGTCTAAAGGAAATGGGTAACGTGCATTGCCTGGTGTTAGATAATTTACCGGATTTCCACCAGATTGATTTGAAGGTGCAATCTCATAAGTTAAAAGATCTCCGTCAGGGTCAACAGCATCCATATTCAAAACATATTCTTGTCCCGAGCAAAGTTTCATTATTGGTTCATTTCTTAGTATTGGTGAACTGTTGTTTGGTGCACTTGTTGTACTTTTAAAAATATCTATCGTTGCGCCAATTCTAAAGTCTTGCCCCGATGATCCTGCTAGGTTCCAAATACCCGCATTACGGCAGCAAAATGTCCAAAATATATCCCAATAATTACAGTTGGTATTATTGAGTGAGGGTAGGTTTAAATTTAGAGTTCCCTCAAAAACATATTTTTCTACTGAAGGAGTAATCAAACCGGGTGTTACTTGGCCAAGGTTATTACAACCATTTTTAGCAACGTTTCCACATACGTCAACATTGCCTTTGTCAACGTCTTCAACTTTAATTAGATTCAACGTAACGTCAACTTGACTTGGAGTTGCCGAGCATTCGTTAGCATTTAGCGTAATATTTGGGCGGGCCGTCATGGATTGTGTGCAAGCCATACTTTCACATAATTTTGCACCGGTGCAATTACGGTATATGGTCAATCTTATTTTCCAAGTGCGTAGTCCTATACATTCATATTCTACAGACCCTCCTGTTAAGTGTGAAGCATGAGATTTGGTCGAGAATAGCATTAATACCAGAATAGAGAATGAGTAGAAATATTTTGTACTGAAGTTTAGTCGTTTTAATTTGGATAGGCTAATCATAGAGTTTAAGGTTTTTGTGTTTCGTGAATTTATAGAATATTTCTGATTTGTCAATAGAAGATTTGATTGTAATCTTATCACATCGCTTTCTTCAACCGCTTTCATTAGGTCAATCATTTTTAATTACTTTAATTTATGTAAATCATTCACAACCCCAACAACATCAGCACATAACTCTAACGCTTAGCTCTAAATCATCAGCCTTAATAATATATGATTAAATTTTGGTTTGATTTTTAGTTGTAAAAGTTAACTTTGCGGCACTTAAAAATAAGCTAAAAATTCGTAACTATGTCAAAATCAGGAGTAGTAGCTCAGGTAATTGGTCCGGTAGTGGATGTAAGATTCCCTGATAACAGCGAAAAATTACCTAAGATACTTGATGCATTGGTAATTACCAAAGCAGATGGAACTAGAGTAGTATTAGAGTGCCAACGCCACTTAGGCGAAAACATGATCAGAACCATTGCAATGGAGGCAACTGATGGATTAGTACGCGGTATGGAAGTTGTTCCTACAAGCGCACCAATTGCAATGCCAACAGGTGATGAAATTCGTGGTCGTTTGTTCAATGTGGTAGGTGAACCTATCGATGGTATGAAAAGTGTACCTACAGAAGGTGGCCGCTCTATTCATCGCGATGCTCCTCGTTTCGAAGATTTATCAACCAGCGCTGAGCCACTTTATACAGGTATCAAAGTAATCGACTTAATTGAGCCATACGCAAAAGGTGGTAAAATTGGTTTGTTTGGTGGTGCGGGTGTAGGTAAAACCGTATTAATTCAAGAGTTAATCAACAACATTGCGAAAGCATACGATGGTTTCTCGGTATTTGCCGGTGTAGGTGAGCGTACTCGTGAAGGTAACGATTTGTTGCGTGAGATGATTGAGTCAGGTATTGTAAAATATGGTGACGATTTTACACACGGTATGGAAGAAGGCGGATGGCCTTTAGATAAAATTGATTATACAAAATTAAAAGAGTCGAAAGCTACTTTCGTGTTCGGTCAAATGAACGAACCTCCTGGAGCTCGTGCTCGTGTTGCTTTATCTGGTTTAACTATTGCTGAGTATTTCCGTGATGGTGATGAAAAATCAGGTGGACGTGATATCTTGTTCTTCGTTGACAATATCTTCCGTTTTACCCAAGCAGGTTCTGAGGTATCGGCTTTATTAGGTCGTATGCCATCAGCGGTAGGTTACCAACCAACATTAGCATCAGAAATGGGTGCGATGCAAGAGCGTATTACTTCAACTAAACGTGGTTCAATTACCTCAGTTCAGGCGGTATACGTACCTGCGGATGACTTAACAGATCCGGCTCCGGCTACTACTTTCGCCCACTTGGATGCAACAACAGTATTAAGTCGTAAAATTGCGGAGTTAGGTATTTACCCTGCGGTAGATCCATTGGATTCTACTTCACGTATCTTAACTCCTGCTGTTTTAGGTGATGCTCATTACAATTGTGCTCAACGCGTTAAAGGTATTTTACAGCGCTACAAAGAGTTGCAAGATATTATCGCAATTTTGGGTATGGATGAATTAAGTGAGGAAGATAAATTAACTGTATCGCGTGCAAGACGTGTTCAGCGTTTCTTATCTCAACCATTCCACGTTGCTGAGCAATTTACCGGTTTAAAAGGTGTATTGGTTCCAATTGAAGATACCATTAAAGGCTTTAACATGATTATGGATGGTGAATTAGATCACTTACCTGAAGCAGCGTTTAACCTTGTTGGTACAATTGAAGATGCAATTGCCAAAGGTGAAAAAATGTTAAGCGAGGTAAAATAATTTACACCGAATTTAATAAGCATCAACCCGTTTGATGCTTATTAAATAATAACAAAACCAACATATGCAATTAGATATATTAACTCCTGATAAAGCTTTGTTTAGCGGTGATGTTACTTCTGTAACTTTACCAGGTAGCAAAGGGCAGTTCGAGATTTTAAATAGTCACGCTGCTATTGTATCGAGTTTAGATAAAGGTACAATAAAAGTTAAAACAGCCGAAGGCAAAACCGAAACTTTTGAAGTTACCGGTGGTGTAGTTGAAGTGCTTGATAACAAAATTGTAGTTTTAGCATAAAATTATTTTGACGCAAAAAGCCCCTTCGTTGCAGAAGGGGCTTTTTTGTTTTATATTCGAGCCTGCTCAAAAATGAAAAACGCCCTCAGTTCATTTGTATTGCTATTGCTTTTCTCCACGCGGCTCCTATCTTCTTCGGTTGATAGCATTGAGCATGTACTAAAATCAACCAAAGACCCCATTGTGAGGGTTCATTTATTAAATCTTCAGTCGCAACATTTAGTTTCAAGTAATCCTGGCCTAGCACTAAAGAAAAATGCTGAATCGTTTGATATCCTTAAAAAGTTACGTGTAGCTGATGATGATTCATTGTATCTAGAAGTTCTTTTTGCACGTGGATTATATTACTCAAGGTTGCAGCAATACGATACAGTGGTTTTATTACAAAGCCAAGTTCATAAAACAGCATTGGCAAAAGGATTTCAAACTATAGCTGCTAAATCTATTTCTGAACAAGCGCTGGCACACGAGTCGCTTGGCAATTACCAGTTGGCTCTTGAGGGTTATTATAACGCTTTGCAAATCTTTGAGGATGTAATGGATCAAAGAGGCGTTTTGTTTCAATGCACTAATCTTGGTTTGATATACCAATATCAAAAAAAATACAGAAGAGCAGAAGCTTTTTTCCAAAGAGCATTGCAGCTATCAAACCAAATAAATTTTAAAGAGGGTGTTATTACTGCATACAATAATTTAGGTATAAATTACGAAGAGCAAAAGAACTATAGTGAAGCGCTAAACTACTTTAACAAAGTGCTGGAATATGATTTAAGCCAGCACGATAGTATCAATATTGGTGAATCTTACAACAATATTGGTGTAGTGCATTTAGGATTAGGCTCATACGCTATGGCCGAGCAGTATCTTCTTAAATCGTTGGTGTTTAAAGAGAGTCAGCATGATTTACGTGGTATAGCAAATACAAGTAATAACCTGGCAGAAGTCTATTTAAAACAAGGTAAACGCAACCTTGCTTTTCAGGCCATAAAAAGGGCCGAGAAGATTGCATCAAACCAAAAGCTAAAAGTAATTTTAAAAGAGAACTATCGCATTTTAACCGACTACTACAAACAAGTTGGCGATTATAAAAATGCACTTAATAGTTATGAGCGTTTTATTGCCATGCAAGACTCATTAAAACTGGATGAGTTAAGTATACGCATTGAACAAATACAGAAGCAATACGAAACCGAAAAATCGGCAAAAGAAATTATTCAAAAGGATAAAGAAATTGCCGAGAGTGAAGGCAGTCAACGTATACTTGTTATTGTAATTACTTTCTTTTTTGTAGTGGTTATGATTATGTCGTTTAGTGTTGTTAAATCAAGGAACCTAAACAAACAATTGCGCAGGCAAAAACATCTAATCTCCGAAAAGAACAGCAAATTACAAGAACAAATTTTAGCAACCAACCAGGCGCGAGAGCTTGCTGAGGAAGCTGCTCAAGCAAAATCTCAGTTCTTATCTACCATGAGTCATGAGATTAGAACACCGCTAAATGCTGTAATTGGATTGGCTAATTTACTTGCAGAAAACAATCCGCGTGATGATCAAAAAGAGAACATAAAAGTACTGCAGAGTTCATCGGTTAATTTATTGGCCTTGCTAAATGACGTGCTTGATTTAAGTAAGATTGAAGCAGGCAAAATGGAGATTGAATCGGTTGAATTTAGTGTTAAGGATACTGTGAAAACGGTTTATGATTTATATGCGAACAGTGCCAAACAAAAATCGCTTAAATTATTCATTGAGGTCGACACACAAATACCCGATATGTTAAAAGGTGACTCGCTACACCTTAATCAAATTTTATCAAATTTAGTTAGCAATGCAATCAAGTTTACACAAAGTGGTTATGTTAAAATCATCGCAAAAATCTCAAACGATTTTAGTGAAACTTGCAGTATACAATTTAAAGTTGAAGATTCTGGGATAGGCATTCCAGCAGATAAAATTGATACAATTTTTGACGTTTTTACTCAAGCCGATACCAATACTACAAGAAAATATGGTGGAACGGGATTGGGTTTAGCCATATGCAAAAAATTACTACAGTTACAAAAATCAAAGTTGGTTGTAAAAAGCGAGCTCAATGTGGGATCAGTTTTTACCTTCGAGCTTAACTTTAATAAAACAGTTCAAAATAATAAAGCTAATAACAAACAGAAAATGGAACAAGCAGTTATAAACTTGCAAGGCATAAAATTATTAGTAGCAGATGACAATCAAATTAATGTATTTGTAATCAAGCAATTTTTAACCAATTGGGGGGTAAACATTGATGTTGCAGAGAATGGGGAAGAGGCTTTACAGCTTGCAACCAATCAGGATTTTGATGTGATATTAATGGATTTACACATGCCGGTTATGGATGGTTTTGAGGCTACCAAAGAAATCATGAAAATAAAACCAAACAGTAAGATTATTGCCATAACTGCAACTACCGAGGATGAAGTGGGTGGTGGAATTGCTGATGCCGGTATGGTTGGGTTTGTAATGAAACCATTTCAGCCGGATGATTTGGCTGCTAAAATTAGTGCAGCATTAGGCCGCTGATACTTGTTTATATTTACGAAACCAGCTTTTGATTTTCATACTAATTACACCCCAAACAGCCTCTTTAATAATTCCCTTACTTATTTTTGATTCGCCACGCGTTCTGTCTGTAAAAATAATAGGTACTTCAGTTACCTTAAATCCATGTTTCCATGCTGTAAATTTCATTTCTATCTGAAAAGCATATCCGCGGAATTTAATCTTATCCAAATCTATGGTTTCTAAAACCCTTTTGTGATAACATACAAAACCTGCTGTGGTATCATGCACATCAATACCGGTAATAAACCTAACATATTTACTGGCAAAAAACGATAACATTACCCTGCTCATTGGCCAATTTACTACATTCACTCCGGTTACATATCGGCTACCTATGGTCATTCCTTTATGCGCAGTGCAGGCTTCAAATAATCGCATTAAATCTGCCGGATTGTGACTAAAGTCTGCGTCCATTTCAAACACGTACTCGTAGCCTTTGCTCAAACACCATTTAAATCCATCAATATAAGCAGTGCCTAAACCGTTTTTTTCTTTTCGCTCAAGCAAATGTAAATTCGGGTATTTTTGTTGAAGTTCCTTTACACGTCTGCCTGTTCCGTCAGGCGAGTTGTCATCTACAATCAACACATCAAACTGCATGGGTAATTCAAAAACAGCATTGGTAATCAAATCGATGTTTTCAATTTCGTTGTATGTTGGTATGATAACGATGCGCGTGTTCAAAGGGTGTAAATTTTAGACAATAATATCATTAAACATTAAAATATTCAATTTATTACTTTCTTGCAGCATATTATGATTAAGTTAATTTTGTTAGATAGGGATGGTGTAATTAATAAAGAATTGGGCGGATATGTTACTAATCCTAATGATTTCGAGCTATTACCCCATGTAATTCCCAACTTAATAAAACTAAAAAATGCAGGAATAAAAGTGGCTGTTATTACCAATCAAGGTGGTATTGCCAAAGGTTTATACTCGCATCAAATCTTGGCTGATATTCATGCTAAACTTAATAAATCCTTGTTGGAACATGGTTTAGCTTTTGATGAAATCTACTACTGCCCACATCACCCTGATTTTGGTAAATGTTTGTGCCGTAAACCGGCTAGTATCATGGTTGAAAAAGCACTGGCCAGATATGGAGTTAATGCATCTGAAGCCATAATGATTGGTGATACCCAACGTGATGTAGATGCAGCAAATGCTGCCGGAGTTAAAGCCACAAAGGTTGAATCAAACCAAGATTGGTCGTTTGTAATAGATGAAATTTTAGCACATTAAGGTAAAAATCCCCAAATCTGTAGGTGTAAATCCGTAAACCTCAAACTTGTTGATTATATTCGCAGCATATGTCAGTTATTATAGCTCCTTCGGTTTTGTCGGCTGATTTTGCCAACATCCAACGCGATACAGAAATGATTAACCAAAGCCAAGCAGATTGGTTTCATGTTGATATTATGGACGGAATGTTTGTTCCTAATATTTCATTCGGTTTTCCTGTTGTTAAAGCATTAAAAAAACATGCTCAAAAACCATTGGATGTACATTTGATGATTGTTGATCCCGACAGGTATTTAAACGATTTTAAACAAGCGGGTGCCGATGTATTAACCGTGCATATTGAAGCTTGCACGCATTTGCACCGAACTATTTCGGCTATTAAAGATTTGGGCATGAAAGCCGGTGTTGCACTTAATCCACATACTTCTGTTGGTTTATTAAAAGATATTATTGCCGATATTGATTTGGTTTGTTTGATGAGTGTGAATCCGGGTTTTGGCGGACAAAAATTTATAGAAAACACATATGCTAAAACCGCAGAGTTAAAAGACCTTATCATACAAAAAAATAGTAGCGCATTGATTGAAATTGATGGAGGTGTAAACCAAGCCAATGCAGGGAAATTAATGGTGGCAGGTGCTAGCGTTTTAGTTGCAGGTAACTTTGTTTTTGGTTCTGATAACCCAACTGAAACTATTGCCAAACTGAAGCAAACAACACCACATACGCTTTAATACAATAATTCGTTAAACAACATTAATGCGCAAACTTCTAAGTCTTCTTCTCATATCATTTTTAAATATTGCAGCCTCCGCTCAGCAAAAAGAGTTGGCTGTGGTTTATGGAATGGTAAAAGACAGCGTAGGAAGAAGTTTTGCCGATGCTAATGTGTACGTTATTGGAACCAATATTACCACTACCAGTCGTGAAGATGGTTCATACCAGTTAAAAATCCCTTCCGGTAAAGAGTTAGATTTGGTTTTTAGTTTTGTGGGTAGCCCATCATACAAAACCACTGTTGGTCCGCTTAAACCTAATGAGCGTTTTTTACTTGATGTAACCATGAGTTACGCCCTAAGTTTAAAAACATTTACTTACGTTGAAGAACAAAACCGTGAAAAGGCCAGCACCATAACTATCGATATCAAAGAGATAAAACAACTACCTAATGTATCGGGTAGTTTTGAGCAAGTATTAAAAACACTTCCCGGAGTTACTTCTAATAACGAGTTAAGTTCTCAGTATAACGTGCGTGGTGGTAATTACGATGAAAATTTAATTTACGTAAACGACATAGAAATTTATCGTCCGTTTTTACCGCGTAGCGGTCAACAAGAAGGTTTAAGTTTTATTCATACCGAGTTGGTACAAAACATTAGGTTCTCTGCAGGTGGTTTCGAGGCGCGTTATGGCGATAAACTTTCATCCGTTTTAGACATTAAATACAAAACTCCAAAGAAGTTTGCTTCATCTGCTAATATGAGTTTGATGGGTGCACAAGCACATGCCGAAGGCGCTACAAAAAATTTACGTTTTACTTATTTATTAAGCGCTCGGTATTGGACAAATCAATATGTACTTTCAACATTGGATGTGCAAGCCGATTACAAACCAAGTTTTAGTGATGTGCAAACGTTGCTTACCTGGCATCCAACATCAAACCTAACCATTAGCGCGTTGGGTAGTTATGCCCGAAATAAGTACTTAGTTATTCCGCAAACACGCGAAACTACTTTTGGCACTGTAAAAGAAGCCTTGCAATTGCGTATGTTTTTTGATGGACAGGATTTAATGGAATATCAAACCGCAACCGGAGCTTTAACGTTTAATTACACACCCAATAGAAAAACGCAATTAAAACTTATTAGCAGTATTTTTAACTCGAACGAAAATGAGCTTTTTACTGTAGAAGGTGCTTACCGTTTAGAGGAAGTTGAAACAGATTTTGGTAACGATAATTTTGGTAAATCAAGAGCTACAAAAGGTATTGGTTATTTTTTAAATAATGCTCGTAACCGCATTAATGCAACGGTTTATAATGTTGGTCATCGTGGTTATCACACCATAAATAACCACAGTATACAGTGGGGCTTTCAGGCACAGGGCGAGCGTGTAACCGATAAAATAAACGAGTGGGATTACAAAGATTCTTTAGGCTTTGCACAACCATCGCAAGTAAACGGAATGCCGGTTGTTTTAAATTATTTAAATACCACCATCAACCTAAATAGTTACCGTTTAAGTGGCTACTTGCAAAATACACAAACTTTAAATAAAGACTATAACTTTTACGTAACCTATGGTGTTCGCACAAATTGGTGGAGTTTTAATAACCAAAATGTTTTTAGTCCACGTGTGCAAATTAGTATAGAACCAAATCGTAAGCATAATAGGGCAGTTGCCAATGGTACACGCACGGGTAAAATTAAACGCGATATAAATTTAAAAGCTGCTTTTGGTTATTACTATCAACCGCCATTTTACCGCGAGTTACGTGGGTTTGATGGAGTATTAAATTCAAACATTAAAGCGCAAAAAGCCATACATTATGTGTTAGGTGGTGATATGAATTTTAAATTGTGGGATAGAAAGTTTAGGTTTTTTGCCGAGGCTTATTACAAACAATTAGAGAATTTAATTCCATACGAAATTGATAATGTGCGTATACGTTATTATGCTGATAACATTGCCAAAGGTTATGCCGGAGGTATTGATATGCGCGTTAATGGCGAGTTTGTTAAAGGTGCCGAAAGTTGGATGAGTTTAAGTGTAATGAAAACCCAAGAAAAAATTCCAAGCGCAGTTTTGTTTGATGATGCGGGCAATCGTGTAACTCCCGGATACATTCCACGCCCAACCGACCAACGTGTAACTTTCAGCATGTTTTTCCAAGATTATTTGCGCAACAACAAAAACTACAAAGTAAATTTAACCATGGTTTTTGGAACCGGTTTGCCATTTGGTCCGCCAGATAGAAATCGCTATACAGATACACAACGCATACCTCCATACCGCAGGGTTGATATAGGTTTTTTACGCGTATTGATAGATGAAAACGATACGGATAGAAAAGGATGGAAAAAACATATAAAATCGGCCTGGATTGGGCTGGATGTGTTTAACCTTTTGGCTATAAACAACACCATTTCGCACATTTGGATTGAAGATATTGAAGGAAGGGTGTGGGCTGTGCCTAATTACTTAACCAACAGAAGGGTTAACATCCGATTACAAGCGTATTTTTAGGTCACAAAAAAGGGCAAGCCAAAGTATCGCACCGCTACAACCGCTTACCCTTGCTACATTCCTGTCCTGGGGGATTCAGCAGGAGCTGGTCGTACCCGACTTACCCAAGTGCAAAAGTATGTTTTAAAACTATTTCAACAAACTTATTCTTTATAAAACACTTAATTTATTTAGCTTTGAGCACGTTAAATATCATATGATGAAAACGCTAAACATTGCTCTATCCCTAATTTTATTATTAACTGTAAATAGTTTTGTAACTGTAGCTCAAGAAAGACCATCAAACAAAACCATACAAGTGTATGTAACTAAATTACAAACCAGCACCGATCTTCTGGCTAATTTTATCGATGCCAAAAAAGGCGTGGTTTATCAAACCGATTTAAGTACCAATCGTTATTACACCGAGTTTTTAATTTCAAATTCAGATTTACGTGGCCTCGATTCGTTGGCAAGTAAAATGGGATATGTTACCCAAAATGTATTTAATACCGAAAACTATCAAGAGAAGATTAATAACCTGGAGAAAAGAATTGACGGTTTGAAATACGAGAACAGCATCTACGCCCGTCAGTTGGCAGACTCTGTTGTAACAGGAGTTAGAATTGAAGATTTAAAAAGAAAGATTTCGTCTAACCTACAAACCATTGCATCATTGGAAGTAAATATTAATCAACTGCAACAAAATGCGGGCGACCAAATGTGCAATGTGCGTTTTACAATCAATGATGAAATGAGTACACCCAACAATTCACGTGTGTCTTTTGTAAATATGCCGGGTATAGAATATGGATTCTTAAAAATAGAAAACCCAACAGCAGGTATCAGTGCAAAATCATACCAAGGTGCAACCATTAAATACATGTTTACACGTGGTAAAAGCTATTTTAATTTAGGTGTGTACCGTGCTATTGATAACAATACTGCAGATACATCTTTAATAAACGAATTGTTTATGATGAACTTTGGTCAAGATTTTTATCCGCGCAATTTCGGCAGAGGTAAACGTAGGTTTTTAAATCTATATACGGGTTATCAAATTGGTGGATTTATTAGCAATCAAAACAACAATAAAAATAGCGTGTTTATACCTAACGCTAACCTAAGTTTTGGCGTTGAGTTAATTAAAACAAAACACGTTTTGGTTGATAATAAAGTGAGCTATTTTTTACCGCTTAATGAGCTAAATCGCAACATGCGCGGCATACTTTATCAAGCATCATTTAACTTTGTTTTTTAATAATATCAAACACTTTTTGTAAAATACTTTATTTAAAAATATGCAACATTTGGTAAACGAATTAAACACACGACTAGAAAAAATATACGAAGGTGGCGGCAAAAAAGCTGCTGCAAAACAAAAAGAAAAGGGTAAAATGTTGGCACGTGAGCGTGTTGATTATTTATTTGATAAAGACAAACCACGTATTGAAATTGGTGCGCTTGCCGGATTCGAAATGTACGAAGAACATGGCGGCTGCCCTGGAGGTGGAGTAGTGGTTGAGATTGGATATGTTAGTGGTAAACAATGCATAGTTGTTGCTAACGATGCTACTGTTAAAGCCGGTGCTTGGTTTCCAATAACTGGTAAAAAGAATTTACGTGCGCAAGAAATTTCAATAGAAAACAAATTACCCATTATTTATTTAGTAGATAGTGCTGGTGTTTATTTGCCTATGCAAGATGAAATTTTTCCGGATAAAGAACACTTTGGAAGAATTTTTAGAAACAATGCAGTAATGAGCAGTATGGGCATTACGCAAATTGCAGCGGTAATGGGCAGTTGTGTTGCAGGTGGTGCTTATCTTCCAATTATGAGCGATGAAGCCATGATTGTAGACAAAACCGGATCTATATTTTTAGCAGGAAGTTACTTGGTAAAAGCAGCTATTGGCGAAGACATTGATAACGAAACTTTAGGTGGTGCAACAACGCACTGCGAGATTAGTGGTGTAACAGATTATAAGTTTGAAAATGATGCAGCTTGTTTAGATAGAATTAAGCGCATTATGGATAAAATTGGTGATTTTGATAAAGCCGGATTTAACCGTGCAGAATCTGTTGCTCCTGCAAAAAGTATGGATGATGTGTACGATGCAGTAGCCAATTTTACAAAACCTTTTGATGTAATGGAAATTATTGAGCGCTTGGTTGATGCCGGTAGTTTTGATGCCTACAAAGAATTATACGGTAAAACCATTACCTGTGGCTATGCCCGTATTGATGGTTGGGCGGTTGGTATTGTTGCCAATAATCGTCAGGTTGTAAAAGCTAAAAAGCCAAAACAAAATGCTGCAGATAACCCTACCGAGATGCAAATTGGTGGTGTTATTTATAGTGATAGCGCTGATAAGGCAGCTCACTTCATTATGAATTGCAATCAGAAAAAAATTCCGTTGGTGTTTTTACAAGATGTTACCGGATTTATGGTAGGTAGCAGAAGCGAGCACGGAGGAATTATTAAAGATGGAGCTAAATTAGTAAATGCCCAAGCCAATTCTGTTGTACCTAAGTTTACCATTATTACGGGTAATAGCTATGGTGCGGGTAACTATGCTATGTGCGGTAAAGCCTACGATCCAAGGTTAATTGCGGCTTGGCCAAATGCAAACATTGCTGTAATGGGTGGTGCACAAGCTGCAAAAGTTTTATTACAAATTGAAGAGGCTAGTTTAAAAGCAAAAGGTGAAGTAATTGATGAAACTAAAAAAGCAGAAATGTTACAACACATTACGGATAGATATACCAAACAAACTTCTCCGTATTATGCGGCTGCAAGGCTTTGGGTTGATGCCATTATTAACCCAACAGAAACACGCAAATGGATAAGCATGGGAATTGAAGCTGCTAATCATGCACCACTAACCAAAGAGTTTAGGCCAGGCGTAATTAGAGCATAATTTTATAAAGCCACTTTACTTGTTAAGGTGGCTTTTGTTTTATATGATGTTTTGTAGTGTAACTTTTTTACCTGCAATCACAACTTCCTGTCCTTTGGTTTTGTTTAATAAAGATTGTGCAATAGGCGCTGCTGGAGAAACTACGGCAATTTTACTGCCTTCAAAATCTATTAAACCTATGCTGGTTGCAATAAATACAAGTTGTTGGTTTGATGTTAAAATTAATGCGCCTTTTTGTGCTTTGGTACACACTACTGTGGGGTTTATTTGCATCAAATTTGATAAGTCGGTTTTAGCTGCTTGCAACTGCTTAGCATGCATATCACGTGCAATATGGCTCATAGCTCGTCCTGTTTCGTACTTATCTCCGGCACTACTTTTATCCTCGCTGTTTGCACTTTCTTGGGCATCAAGCATAGCGGCCGTAAAAGAGTTTATGCGTTTTTCAATCTCACTTTTACAGTGCTCAAAAAGTTGTATTTTAAAATCTATTGTTATCTCCATCACCAAAGTGCAATAGTAAATATTCTCAGTTGAATTCTTTTTTTATATTTACCTCAAAATAAAGCTCCATGTCAAATCAACCCAAATGGTATTATTACTTATTCGCTTCACCAATTTATTTGTTGATGTTACAGCCATTTCCGGTTTTATATTTTATTTCTGATGTATTAAGTTTTGTTGCTTACTACATATTAAAGTATAGACGAAAAGTTGTTGCCACAAATCTAAAAAATGCTTTTCCCGAAAAAACAGATACAGAACTAAAGCAAATTGAAAAGCGCTACTATAAAAATATGATTGATGTATTTATCGAAACCTTTAAAACATTAACAATAAGTGAGCGTACTTTGGTTAATAGGGTTAAAATGAAAAATACGGAGTTTATCAAAGAGCTTCATAAAAATAACAAATCGGTTGTTTTGTTGCTTGGGCACGTTGGCAATTGGGAGTGGGGCGGATTTTCATATACTTATCAACTAGGTTATCCTGTTGGTACGTTATATCATCCTTTATCTAATCCATTTTTTGAGTGGTTAATGTTTAAACTTCGCTCTAAATGTGGGGTAGATTTAATTGCCATGCAACAATCTGCAAGAAATTTTGCTGTAAATAAAGATACTGTGAGAACAGTAGCTTTTATTGCAGATCAATCACCACAGCCTATACATGCGTATTGGACAAACTTTTTAAATCAAGAAACCGGTTTTTTTACCGGAGCGGAAAAACTGGCCATGAAGTATGATTCTGCTGTTGTGTATGTTGACATTGAAAAACACAGTAGGGGAAGGTACACTGTGGTTTTTGAGTTGATGACAGAGTATCCTTCCAAAATGAAGCCGAATGAAATTACTCGAATATTTGCAGAAAAATTAGAGAACAGCATTCGTTTACGTCCTGAGTTGTGGTTATGGAGTCACAGGCGGTGGAAACATAAAAAACCTTCAATTACGGCTTAATAATGTTATCCATTTGGTTTGATATTTTTTGAACAAAGCCAGTCGTGTTAAATCTATAACCAACAATAACTCGGGCTTCACTTAATTGTGTATGCAATTGTACTTTAGGTGCCAATTGGTAATTATAAGTGTCGTTAACACCAGTAATGGCTGCATAAAAACGATTACTATTGTAACCTAAGGCAATTCTTCCAACCGATCTAAATGCAAGTGTATTTCTTATCCTTGTTTTGTCATCTGCGTTGGTGAAATTTTGGTGTTGTGCAACAATACCTAAAGTGGGGGCTAAGGTGAAAAATAGTTTTTTGTAAATAAATGTATGGGCGTATCTTGGTAAAATACTTGCCCCATAAAATCTACCTTTTATCAATCTTTCTTCTGGTAAAGTTTGTGGCGACAATTGAGGTATTTGATTTAGTGGGTTTGATAAGCTAAGTGAGTTTGCCGAAATGCCGAGGATAAACGAGCCTGCACTTTTACGTTGAATTTCATTCATTAAATAACTCGATCGTAAAGAATACTTTTTATGGTTGAATACATAAAAATAATTGATACCAAAACTATTCACACTCATGTTGGGTAACAATGGATAGGATTGGTAGTTATCTCTAAGGCTGTCGTTTTGTTTGTAGTTTTCTATGTAAAAACCGGTGTAACCAACATAATATGCATCAACGTAATTTCTTCTGCCATACATAAACAAGTGTAAATCCATCTCCTCTGTTGTACCTCTTTTCTCGTCTTGTAGTTGTTTGGGCGAATAACCAAAGGCAATACCAAGCCACTTATGCTGAAACCTTATGCCTTGTGTGTTTGCATCGTTAGGGTTGTAAGTAATTTTATTAAATCCGTTTATGCTAATTTGGTTGTTGGGATTACGGTTAAAGAGCGATACACCAAGCATGCCGGTTTTGTCGGTAACATACTGCGCTCTTGTTGCTTGGTACAAACTATCTTTTGTTTTCGCCTGAATTAAGCTCAAGCAATTGAATAGCACTGTCAATATGAGAACCGTTTTTTTCAATATGACAAAGGTACTTTTTAATTACTTTTTCAGTTTAATATCTATACAATAAATGTATATACAAATTTTATTGATATGAAAATCAATAAGATAAGG
>CAZRVA010000054.1:3944-16905 GCA_964603255.1 uncultured Chitinophaga sp. | reverse complement strand
TGTGTAATACTTCTCTGTTGTAATCATCTATTATATTAAAGCTTTTAAACTTACATCCGTTATCTAATGCATCATGCATAAAATCAATACTCCAAGTGTGGTTTAAGTGTGATGGAACTTCAAGCGGTTGTTTTACCCTTGCCGCTATTCGTTTTTTCACTCTGCGTCTTATGCTCAATCCTAGTTTGCTATAAATTCGATGGACCCTTTTGTGATTGTCTTTTAATCCTTTTTGGCGCAATCGGTCATAGTATAACCTAAAACCCTCATGGGGGATAGATTCTGATAACTTTACAAGTAATTGCTCCAGAGCAGAATCATCCTTTATTGATTTGTAAGCAAACGCTGAACGACTTATTTTTAACGTACGACAAGCCCTGCTTTTGTTCATACTCTGTTCAGTTGTTACTTCATCTACAAGTTGCCTTTTGTGGCAGGGCTTTAAAGCTTTTTTTCGATGATGTAGCGCGCTGCTTCAAGGTCTAGTGCCAAGTTTGCGTACATACGTTTTAGCTTTGCATTTTCTTCCTCCAGTTCCTTTACTCGCTTTAACTCGCTTGCTGTCATGCCCCCATAACGCTCGCGCCATTTATAAAATGCTGCACGACTTATGCCATGTTCTCGTGTAATTTCTTCAACCTTTTTTCCGTTGTCGAACTCTTTTAAAATGCCTGCAATTTGCGCAGGACTGAATTTGCTCTTTTTCATGTTTTACAATTTAAAGTTATGTTTTTTTTGTCTACTTTTAAATTGTACTTTTTTTGGGGGGTATTACATTTCCTTTGGGTAATTTACCTTCAAAACTGTCATAAATAGAGTCAAGCTGAAAAGTTGATTTCAAGGTTTCGTAATTGTCCAAAATAATGCTTTTAAATTCTACGCTGTCTTTTTGTCCCCAAGGGCAATGGAAAATTTGCTTTGTATATTTTCCGTTAATATTGAACTGAAAGACTAAGCTATTACAATGCATAAAATTACGTTGCCAAGAGGGAATTAAAGTGTCTGTTGGGATTTCAAGCTGTCCTGTTTTTTTAAGTCCTTCTACAAATTTGTCAACCGCTGTATTTTCCAAACTTATTTGCTCAATTACATATTGATATTCTTTACTTTGGTCATAATCACTGTCCTTACTTTTTACAGTAATATATTCAGTAATGAAGTTTGTTAGTTTTCCGTGAAATTTTAGATTGTCCGAATTATAAAAGTCAATTGTTTGCCCTGTCAACGAAATCCGAAAATGAGATTTAAACTTTGTTGTTTGAATTGGTTGAAGGTCAAAATAGAAACTGTCAAGTTGTTCGGCTGTTTTGTTTCTCCAAGAATAATTTTCGTCAATAAGTTTTGTCCGTAACCCATTTTCTTGTCCACATACACAAATGGTCAATAGCAAAAAAAATATTGTTGATAAGGATACTTTCATTTGTTTCACGGTCGTCTTTTAAAATGCCCTATAACTTACTTATACCTGCCACTCAAAAGTTGATTTATGGCGCAGTATCGACTTATAGCCTCAATACTGTGCAACTTTGCTTAAAAATGGAGTGTCACAGTATTATTATTATTTATTTAGTTTTAATTTATCTAATGTGCTGGTCGCAGATACAGACCGAAGCCCCGAGTGCTCGGGGTGTTATTTTACCTAATTACTCGGTGCTTACATGCGTGTAAATTTGGGTGAGGTTGGTGCTTTTATTATTCATAGTTATACAAATTTTACTTCACTAAATAAAGCTTTTGTGTTTGTAAAAGCAAGTATACCCACTCATTCCGAAGTTCGCCTGCGGTTCATTCGTGAAGCTCCTCTGGCAGGGGAGCAGCGTTTACGTTTTGTGTTTACCTTAAAAACGGAAATTATTTTTTGAAAGTTAAACCCGGCTTAGGGATGGTAGCAGTTACCCCAGAGGGCAAGCCTTCTTGGCAGGCTTGTAAAGCGTACAGTCCAGAAGCGAGTTCTGTATTTTCAGCCCGGTGCAGACTGTAGCGCAGCGAAACGTCAGTGAAGCCCCAAAATAAAAAAGCCATCCGGCTATTTACTAGCGGATGGCTTTTGTTGTAATGTGTTATAAACCTTATACCGATTTAGGGCGGTAAGTGTTGGTGTTTGCAGTTGATTTACTGCTTACTTTAGTTGCTTTTGGTGTAGCTGTTTTAGCGGCAGTTTTTTTAGGTGCTGCTGCTTTTTTTGCTGCTACTTTTTTAGGTTTTTCTTCGCCTGCTTCAGTTTCGGTTTCTGCTTTTTTAGCTGATTTCTTAGCGGCTTTTTTAGGTGCTTCTTCAGTTGTTTCTGTTGCTTCTTCAGCAGCATCTTCGGCCAATAAAGTTTTAAAATCAACTACATCTTTTAAAGCATTGTACCAAGTTAACAACTTCTTAATGTCTGAGTCGTAAACACGTTCGCTATCTAATTTTATTACATCAACCAAAAATTTACGTTGTGTTTTTGCATCGTCTTTAGCAGTTGGTACACCACCTTTTTCGTTTAATTTTACAAAAACCTCAGCCAAACGCATATCGCCTTCTTCGGTGTACATTGAAATATCTTCCAATACCGATACTTTATCTTGAATGCTGGTAGGGAAACGTTTTTTGGTTTCGTTTAAGCTTTCTAAAATTAAACCGGTTTTAGTACGGCCGATGATTTTGTGCAATCCGCTAATACCCGAAATGGCTACAATTTCTTTTAAGTTCATTCTGTTATAAAATGTTTGTTGTTGTAAATTTAAAGAGTGGCAAATGTAGCATTTTTTAGAATATGCCAAACCCTTTCGTTTTATCTATCAAAATCAAGGCAATATATTTGCCACGAGTAATGAGGTGGCTTTTATTTTTTACGGTAGTTTTTTTACATACGCTTGTTGCTGCGCAGCAAATAGTAAATATGGAGGGCAGGCGTTTTGAAAACCCGCGTAATGGCTGGCAAGGCAACGTGGAGTTTGGGGCCAATTATACCCAAATTGCTAACTCTTTAAAACAACTAAGCAACCGTGTTTTTATTATACACCACAACCAAAACCGAAATATATTATTTGTTAATGATGTGAGTTTTGTAAGTGTGGATAACAAGAATTTATTAAACAATGCTTTCCAGCATTTTAGGTACATTAAGCAAGGCGATTCGGTTGTTTTTCCGGAGGCATTTGCTCAGTTGCAGTTTAACCAACAATTGGATATTAGTTTACGCAGCCTTGCCGGAGCGGGCTTGCGCTTTAGGGTGTATAAGGATGCCAAATCGTTTTTTTATATGGGTAATGTGTTGATGTATGAGCACGAACAAAACCCAAATCGTGTGGCGCAAAATAACATACGTTTAAGTTCGTATGCCAGTTTAGATGTGAGTGAGTGGGATTATTTACCCATGACTTTGGTGGCTTACCTACAACCCAAAATTACAGATATAAACGATTACAGGGTTTCGGTGGAGGCGAGTTTGTTGTTTAGATCTACCGGTAAATTTTCTTTTAGGTCGCAAGCAAGGTACGTGTTTGATGCCGACCCACCTCCGGGTATCAATAAAATGTTTACGAGTTTTAATAACAGCTTGGTGTATAGTTTTTAAGTGGGAGATAACCACAATAAAGTAGAAATTTTAACGCAGAGGTTGTTGAACAGTCTTGCGTAGATTCGAGCATTGACGAATAACGAATGGAGAGTATGCAGAGCAACGCCTTTGGCATTGGGGAGGATTTTACTTTAATAGATAAATTGATGTTTGGACAAAAAAGCCTCTTCGAGCTTTGCACAGACTAAAACGTCTGTTGTTCGAAGCTTTAGCCACGAGCACTCGGGGTATCGAGAAGTGGAGTGTTAAAGTAATTCATTCTGCACACTCCTTTTCTCGATACAACCCGAGTACTCGGGTCACTCGAATAGGCTGTATCTTTGCGAAGCAACTCCTTTACTCAGAAGCGTTAGACACTGCTCTCTATTTCACTCTGCGAAAAACTCCCTTACCTCTGCGGTAAAAATGATTAACAAAGGTTTAAAGTAAAGTGTACATCGTCAAAATGAAAATAGTTCTGTTTTTCTGTGCATGCTGTAATCTGATTCTTGGTGGTGTTCTCTAAAGTTAAAATTCAGCGATTTCTTCTTTAAAATCTCACTGTGTTACTTCCTTACAAAAATATTGCTGGATAAGTTTTGCTTATTTAATGTGCTAACTGTTTATTGGTTAGTGGTTTATGCATGATGTGTTTTGGGGCTCTTTTTTGCCTTTAAAAGCGCTGTTAATCCCGATAAAACCTATAAATTTGCTCGATTTTCTTAAAAAATGAATATGGAAACTGTAGCAGTATATCAACCTAAAAACAAAATTCGTATTGTAACGGCAGCCGCTTTATTTGATGGGCACGATGCAGCCATTAACATCATGCGCAGAATTATTCAGGCAAGTGGTGCAGAGGTTATTCACTTGGGCCACGATAGAAGTGCTGAGGAGGTAGTGAATTGTGCTATTCAGGAAGATGCCAATGCCATTGCCATGACCAGTTACCAAGGCGGACACGTAGAGTATTTTAAATACATGCACGATTTGTTGAAGGAAAAAGGCTGCGGACATATTAAAATTTTTGGTGGCGGTGGTGGTACCATTTTGCCTGAGGAAATGGAAGAGTTACATGGTTACGGTATTTGCCGTATTTATGGTCCGGATGACGGACGTGCCATGGGCTTACAAGGCATGATAAACGATATGCTGGAAAAGTGTGATTTTCCAACTGGTAAAAACTTAAATGGTGAGGCCAAACACCTAAGCGAAAAAGATTACAAATCGATTGCACGTTTGATTTCTGCTGCAGAAAATGATCCGGAAGGATTTAAAACCATACTTGCCCAAATCAACCAATCAACCAATCAACAAAAAACAACTCCTGTATTAGGTATTACCGGTACAGGTGGTGCAGGTAAATCTTCTTTGGTAGATGAATTGGTGCGCAGGTTTTTATTAGACTTTAAAGATAAAACCATTGCCATTATTTCGGTTGATCCATCCAAAAAGAAAACAGGCGGTGCATTGTTAGGCGATCGTATTCGTATGAATGCCATCAAAAATCCACGTGTATACATGCGCTCGTTGGCTACCCGTCAAAGCAACTTAGCACTTTCAAAACATGTGCAAGAAGCTGTTGATATTGTAAAGGTAGCTAACTTCGATTTAATTGTATTAGAAACTTCGGGTATTGGGCAAAGTGATACCGAAATTATGGACCACAGCGATGTGGCTTTATATGTAATGACTCCTGAGTACGGTGCAGCTACGCAATTAGAAAAAATTGACATGCTGGATTTTGCCGACATTATTGCCATTAATAAGTTTGATAAAAAAGGTGCATTAGATGCGTTGCGTGATGTGAAAAAACAATTTCAGCGCAACCATAAATTGTTTGATAAAAACGCAGATGAAATGCCGGTTTACGGCACTATTGCCAGTCAGTTTAACGACCCCGGTATGAACAGCCTTTACAAAGCCATTATGGATAAAGTGGCTGAGAAAACCGGTGCTGATTTAAAATCAACGTACACCATTACCGATGAGATGAGTGAGAAGATTTACATCATTCCTCCATCGCGCACACGTTACTTGTCAGAAATAAGCGAGAACAACCGCAACTACGATAAGTGGGTAAACAAACAAGTTGAAATTGCTGATAAGTTGTATGGTTTAAAATCATCAATGGATACGTTAAAGGCTTCTAAACTGGATGATAAAGACCGTTTGGTAAAGGCGTTGGATGAAACGTATCATAACGTTGCTTTAGATTTAGACCCGCGTAACCGCCAAATATTAGAAACGTGGGAAGAGAAAAAAGATTTATTCCGCAATGAGTATTATGTGTTTAAGGTTCGCGATAAAGAGATAAAAATTAAAACCCATACCGAGTCCTTATCGCACACGCAAATACCTAAAGTAGCTGTACCTAAGTTTAAAGCTTGGGGCGATATTTTACGTTGGGCGTTGCAAGAAAATTTCCCCGGTGAGTTTCCATACACCTCAGGTATTTATCCGTTTAAACGCGAGGGTGAAGACCCAACGCGTATGTTTGCCGGAGAGGGTGGACCTGAGCGTACCAACAAACGTTTCCATTACGTATCGCAAGGTATGCCGGCTAAGCGTTTAAGTACCGCTTTTGATTCGGTAACTTTATATGGTAACGATCCTGATCACCGACCTGATATTTACGGTAAAATTGGTAACTCGGGTGTGAGTGTATGGAGTTTGGATGCTGCTAAAAAACTGTATTCAGGATTTAATTTGGCAGATCCTAAAACTTCGGTATCCATGACCATCAATGGTCCGGCTGCTATTATTTGTGCATTTTTTATGAATGCTGCTATTGATCAACAATGCGAGTTGTACATTAAAGCCAATGGATTAGAAGAAGAAATCAACCAAAAAATTGATGCCATTTTTAATGCCAAAGGTACTACGCGCCCAACATACAATGCAGCCGAATTACCTGAGGGTAACGATGGTTTGGGTTTGATGTTGTTAGGTGTTACAGGCGATATGGTGTTGCCTGCTGATGTGTATGCAAAAATAAAAGCAGAAACATTAAAACAAGTTCGTGGTACAGTACAAGCAGATATTTTAAAAGAAGATCAGGCACAAAATACGTGTATTTTCTCTACGGAGTTTTCGTTGCGTGTAATGGGTGATGTTCAGCAATATTTTATTGATAATGCGGTACGTAACTTCTACTCGGTTTCTATCAGTGGTTACCACATTGCAGAGGCCGGTGCAAATCCAATTACACAGTTGGCATTAACGCTTTCAAACGGATTTACGTTTGTAGAATACTACTTAAGCCGCGGAATGAACATTGATGATTTCGCACCAAACTTATCGTTCTTCTTCTCAAACGGTATCGATCCTGAGTATTCTGTAATTGGACGTGTAGCACGCAGAATTTGGGCTAAAGCCATGAAGTTGAAATACGGAGGAAACGAGCGTAGCCAAATGTTGAAGTACCATATTCAAACCTCAGGTCGTTCGTTACACGCACAAGAAATCGACTTTAACGATATACGTACAACACTTCAAGCATTGTATGCCATTTATGATAACTGTAATTCGTTACACACCAATGCATATGATGAGGCCATTACTACACCTACCGAAGAATCGGTAAGACGTGCCATGGCCATACAGTTAATTATTAACCGCGAATTAGGTTTGGCAAAAAACGAAAACCCATTACAAGGTTCGTTTATTATAGAAGAGTTAACCGATTTAGTGGAAGAAGCGGTGTTAACCGAGTTTGATAGAATTACGGAGCGTGGAGGTGTGTTAGGTGCTATGGAAACCATGTACCAACGTAATAAAATACAAGAAGAAAGTATGTATTACGAGATGTTAAAACATACCGGAGAGTTCCCAATTATTGGTGTAAACACATTCTTGAGCAGCAAAGGTTCGCCAACTGTTTTACCTAAAGAAGTAATCCGTTCGACTACCGAAGAAAAAGAATACCAAATTACGATGTTGAATGAGTTGAAGAAAGGCAATGCTGAAAAAGGAGCTGAGATGTTAAAACGTTTGCAGCAAGTGGCCATCAACAACCAAAACATATTTGCCGAAATGATGGAAGCTGTGAAGTATTGTTCACTAGGACAAATTACTGCTGCGCTATTTGAGGTCGGAGGACAATACAGGCGCAATATGTAGGATAAACATCGTGTCCGGAGATCCCGAACTCGCTTCGGGATGAAGGTCAGTATAGGCGAAACATGTAATACAAATTTACAACCGAAAATCCCGAACTCGCTTCGGGATCGGAGGACAATACAGGCGCAATATGTAGGATAAACATCGTGTCCGGAGATCCCGAATGAGCGCAGCGAACTTCGGGATGGAGGACAGTACAGGCGCAATATGTAAGTTTCGTTTAACATTCACATAATATCTTTTTTTAATAATATGCTGAACAATTATACTAATAGATTTGCTATTTTGATTTTGCTTGGTGGAGTTCTTCTGAGTACAGCGTGCGAGAAGAAAGAAGATCCTGCACAATCATCAGAACGCACAAATTATATAGGTTTCAAACAAGACGGAGTGCCAGTTGTGGTTGACTCAATTTCTGTATCCTCACAAGCAATTAGTTTAGGTGGTTATAAACAGGTACGGATCACATTCTTTGATATTGCTCGAAATCTTTACGCATTCAACTTTACAGATTCAAGCCTTGATATGAGTTATTTAAAACCTAAAACATATCAGGGGTTAGGCAGTAGTTTTATTCATTTAGGTAAAGTCGGTTATTTCGCTGGCTTAAGTCAATTCTCTAGTTTTACCTGCACAAAAAGTAATAGGAATACAAAAGAGTTTTCGGGCCACTTTGAAATTATGTATGTTAACGAACCGAACCGAACTGATACGATTTTGGTTACTGAAGGAGTGATAGAAAATTTAAAGTTACCATAAGTTAAGTAGCTGAGCTAAGAAGGGTTTTAAAGTGTTGATTCAATTTACATTTAATTGAATTGCAACTGCGAAGAGGTAACACCGATAGCAACTAGTTAATATGTTTTTGATAAGCGAGGCTCAATTTGCCACGCACATATGCTTCGCCTTTTCAGGGCTGATAGAATCAGCAATAGCAAATAAGGATGTTCTTATTCGCAAAACAAATTATTTTCCTATCTTCTATCTATGAATATCAAACTTCAAACCCCCCGTTTATACCTGCGCGAATTTACGTTGGCAGATGTAGCGTTGTTGTATAACATGCATCAAGACCCAGCCATTACCCGTTACACAGGTGACCCATTGCCTTGGGATAGTTTGGCACAAACCGAAAAAGTATTGGCTGATATTATTTTGCCTCAATATAAAAATGGGATAGGTCGTTGGGCGGTACATATTAAACAAACTGATGAGTTTATCGGTTGGTGTGGTTTAAAAGATGTGGGCCATGAAATTGATTTAGGCTATCGCTATATTCAAAAGTATTGGGGTAATGGGTATGCAAGCGAAGCCGCGCAAGCTGTGTTAAACTTTGGCATACAACAACAGTTGCCTAATATAGTAGGTTGTGCTGATGTAGAAAACATCGCTTCGGTAAAAATACTGGAGAAAATAGGCTTGAAATTTATGAAGCATTATACTGACGAAGATGGAATCAAATGCATAAAATTTAGTAATCAGTTTGTTTAATAAAATCAAGAGTTTAATACCTATACGATATGAATGCTAATTTATTCCACTTAAGATATTTGATTAAACCTCGTTTAAGGATAGTTTTCATTGCGGTATTTTTAGTCGGGCAATTTAATTTTAGTACTGCCAGAAGCTTTGATACTAAAGAGTTGGCTACTGTTTGTAAAATCTGGGGTTTTCTCAAATATCATCACCCTGTAGTGGCTAAGGGTAAGTTAAACTGGGATGAAGAGTTGCTTAATATGTTGGGTAATCATGAAGTTCATGAATTCAATCCTATCATGGTAAATTGGATTAATCGTTTGAATGGATCTAAAAAGTACTACTACTCTGTTGCTACAAATAAATTAAATAACAACGAATCGTTAAAATGGATAAATGCCGATAGTTTAATTGATGATAGTTTACGTAACCTCCTATGGCAAGTTTATTACCACCGAATAAATTCCTCATCCTATTATGTTAAGCCGTTTTTTATAAATGGAACAGTGATGTTTAAAAATGAAAAGCACTATGCAGATATGGATTATTCGAACTTAAACATGCGTCTTTTAGCCGTATCAAGATACTGGAATGCTATCAATTATTTTTATCCATATTTAACGCTGTTAGACTCCAATTGGAATAGTGTTCTACCATTAGCAATTGATAAAATGAAATCGATTTCAAGCCGAGATGAGTATATAAATACGTTAAGATGGCTGGTAAAAAAAACAACCGATGGACATAATAATTTATCTGTTTTCTACTCATTTAAAAGAGATTCATTTAAGTGGACTCCGTATTCTTATAAAGTATGGAACAATAAAATATGGGTTGATGGTTTTTATACTGATAAAATTGACTTTGGTACCCCGTTACGTATAGGTGATGAAATAGTTAGTGTTAATAATCAAACCGCAATTGACCATATACAATATTGGATGTCAAACATTAATGCTTCAAATAATTCTGGGTTGCTTAATTATGTTTCTTATTATGTGTTGAGCGGTTATGATAGCTTAGTTAATTTGAAAATAAGGCGGCATGATTCCTTGTTTGATGCAACAATTAAAAGGTATACAGAAGAGAGTCTTATTAGTTTTCAGTCAAATATTAATGAGGTAAAAGATTCCATAATAAATAATATACCGTATTTGAATTTGGCTAATGTTTCTAAAAAAGAGATTGAGTTATTTATAAAAACACACTTTGAATCGAGAGCAATGATTGTTGATTTACGCAATTATCCAAAAGATGATCCAAAGGTTGTTTTTGCAAAATATTTATTAAGTGAACGCAGAAAGTTTGCTGAAATTAAATTAATGGATGTTTATAATCCAGGCGGTTTTAGAAGAATGAAAAAGGATTCAAGCATATTTGATTATTCGTGGATTGGAGCCCAAAATAAGAAGGTATATCAAGGTAAAGTTGTTTTGTTGGTAGATGCTAATACCATAAGTCATGCAGAGTTTACCGCAATGGCTATGCAAGTGATGCCACAAGTAACTGTAATTGGTAGTCAAACTGGTGGTGCCAATGGTAATGTGACTACATTGTTATTGCCAGGGAATATTAAAACATCAATCAGCGGTATTGGAGTTTCTTATCCCGATGGTAGCCAATCTCAACGTAAGGGAATAAAGTTAAATATTGAAGTAACTGAGCCATCAACCAATAATTTAAAATCTGGAGATGTTATTTTTAAGACAGCATTAAATTTACTGAATCAACTGTAGATGGATTCTGTCATAATTAAGTATGATGATGTTTTATAGATGCCGGTTTTAAGAAGTAAGCTATTTAGGAGTAAATCATATCTTCGTCACCCAATTAACAATTACATGAAATTTATTTTAGTGCTCATGAGCAGTATTATTTTATCGGTAGCAAGTGCTCAAACCAATACTTTAGCAGGTTTAACTTATTTGGTTAAAGAACCAGTAACCAAAACCGATGATGCTCCCTTGTTAATTATGCTGCATGGTTATGGAAGTAATGCACAAGATTTATTTGGTTTGTCAGGTTACATGCCTGCAAAGTATCGTGTGTTGTCCGTTCAGGCCCCTATTACAATATCACAAGGTTCTTATGCGTGGTATCATTTGGATATGTCGGGTGGTAAACCAAAATATTCGTTTGCTGAGGCAGAAAAATCACGCAAACAAATTGCACAGTTTATTGATGAAGCTAAAGTAAAATACAAATCAAAACAAGTACACTTATTAGGCTTTAGTCAGGGTGCAATTATGAGTTACAGTGTAGCTTTTACGCAACCCGATAAAGTAAAATCTATTGCGGCTTTAAGTGGAAGAATATTACAAGAAGTTTCATCCGCTGTAAAACCAAACAATCAACTTCAGCAATTAAATGTATTTATTGGTCATGGTAAAAACGACAACGTTTTACCCATTAGCTATGGAAAAGAGGCTTTAGATATTTGTACACGTTTAAACGTAAAGCTAAGTTATAACGAGTACAACATGGCGCATGAAATTAACCAGCAAGAGTTAAATGATATTGTGTATTGGCTGAATGGCCTTTAGTATTCTTTTTGTTTTAGGTATAAAGTAGTAAGTGTGCGAGCTCAATATCTTAAAGGTTATGTTGTAGCTGTAAAAATTGTTTAATGAAGTCAGAATCGGTATTTGACTATGTTAAATGTGTTTTTGGTATTATCTCAATATAAAAAACCAAACAACCATAGCGGTATCTTATTCTCAAAACCCAACTCCAGCATATCTGCGGCTATGTAGCTGTTTTTAACTTCTTTAATCTGCTTTTTGTTTTTGGTTTTTCCTCCTATTTCAAACACATATTTACCTTCAACCAAAAAGTCGCCTTGTTGGCTGTATTCAACCTTGTAGGCATTATTTACCTGATTATAAAAAAAGGTTTCACGCTCGCTGCCTTTGTTTAATGCACTGCTACCAATGGCATATAGCAAATTGGGATGATGCAGGTATACTTTTTCCGGCTTAGCCAATAGAGCATCGCTGCTGGCTTTACTGCGCAACAAGTTAAGTAGTTTTGATTCTTCTAAATAGTTTAAATACAACATCACTGTATTGCGTGAGGTCTCAATATCGGCTGCCAATTTAGATACGTTTGGTTGAAACGGCACCGATTGAGAAAGCATATACAATAGCTTTTTGAGCTTGTGTATATACTTCACCTCCACATGGCGCAAATAGGGCAAATCCACCTCTAGTGTTAGGTTGATGGTGTTAAGTAATTTACGGTGATAAGTAGTAGTACTTTCCAGATAAAACGGATAATAGCCATGTTTGAGGTAATTGTCGAAATAAGCAAGTGGCTTAACTTTCGAAACAATTTCTTTGCAAATAGACAGGTGATTGTTTAATAACTCATCCAAGCTTATTTTTTCAAATGTAGTACCCGCTTCAATATTCAGAAATTCCCTGAACGAAAGTCCTTCCATTTTATATACCACAGCTCTGCGGCTAAGGTCGGCATTACCACTTTGTATGTGTAAAACCGATGAGCCCGTAAATACCACTTTCAGTTTTTTATAACGGTCGTATATATTTTTAAGCTCCTGCGACCAATTTGGATATTTGTGTATTTCATCTAAAAAAAGATGTGTACCACCTGATTTTACCCACGTATCAGCAAACTGCACCAGGGGTACTTCACTAAAATATAAATCATCCATGCTGGCATACAATGCATGTGGTGAGCTTTGCAGTTGCTCTTTTATATGTGTAAGCAAAAAAGTGGTTTTACCCACTCCGCGCGCACCGGTAAGACCTATAAGGCGGTCGTTCCAATCAATATCTAGGTTTCTGCGAAACTTGATTTCGAGCT
>CAZRVA010000054.1:0-3934 GCA_964603255.1 uncultured Chitinophaga sp. | reverse complement strand
CTATAAGAGATTCCATTGCGTTAGTATTGCAATACAAACATAGCAATAAAAGATTAAAATGAAATATACATATTGCAATTTATATTAAAAATTGCAATGTGCAGATTGCAAAAGTGCTTTATGAATGCAATGTATAGATTTCAAATTGCCTATAAAACATCCTACATATTAATAGTATTGATGAAACAACGTGTTGTTTTGCCCGCAATACTTAATTGCTGGGCTGAGTGAGCAATTGTATTAATTTATCTTTTGGTGGTAAGTTTTTTCGAGTAATACCAAGCCGTTTTTTTAGCTCAAAATAAGTTGATGTGTAGTGTTTATATCGAAGCAAAAACGCATTATTTACTTCGTGATGAAACCGCTGTTTAAGAAAAGGTGATGCATGTTTGAGTTTTCGGTGTATGCGTTTCTGGGCGGTGGTATGCGAAATTTGTGTAGTAAGTGTCTTATTTATTACGCGGTAAATTTTTTCGTTTTTTCTACGAAGCCGTTTGTATGCTTTCTGGTTTATCAACTTACAATCTGATAGATAGTAGTTTGCCAATAAATCGCAAAAAGCTTCTTCTGCACTATCTGGAACAATTCGGCTTATTCTGTACTGGTTTCGCATAAATGTATAATGTATTGATTCATGTAAAACCATAAAAGCAGCTTCGGCTGGTTGAAGCTGCAATAAACCCTCTGTAATGTAACAGCCAATATTACTTGGTGTTTCAAATAATAGGGTGTGGTGGCCTAATTGTTTTAAACTGTCTTGTTTTTCAACCGCTTTTGTTTTGTGGTGATGAAAATAGTAAAACTTGCCTGGCGCAGCTGATTTTATTTGATCAGCATATGAAACATATACATAATAAATACATCCCTGAACTGCTGTTGAATCATCAAAAAATGATTCTGGTATTTCAGCAACAGAAATGCTTTTGATATGTGAAACAATGGATTTTAAATCCTTCAGAGAAGTTTGGGCCTGTATGTTGAGGCTCAAACATAATACCCAAATCAGAAGTTTTAGTTGTTTCATGTATGCAGCTGATTTATTTGTATTAACAATATACTTAAACCTTTTGCATAAAGTTTAAGGGAATTGTATGAAATATGTTGTAATTGTTGGTATATCTTCAGGGTAATACAAAATCATTTCATACATTTCAGCCACTTATCAGCATCAAATCCGATTAATAAAGTATTGCTCGATTCTACAATTGGACGTTTAATCATGGATGTGTTTTCCATCATCAACAAAATAGCTTTTGATTCGTTGGCAACAGCCGCTTTGTCGGCCTCGCTCAGTTTTTTAAAGGTAGTTCCTCTGGTATTAATCAATTTGGTTACATCTGTCTTTTGCAACCATTTGTTTATTTTATCTGCTGTAATGCCCTGCTTTTTGTAATCATGAAAAGTGTATGTTATACCATGTTCATCTAGCCAATTAAACGCTTTTTTCATGGTATCACAGTTTTTTATGCCGTATATGGTAATGTTCATGCTTGGTTAAATGTTATGGTAATTTCTGTTCCTTGATTTGGTTTACTACAAATGTTAAAAGTACCATTGTTATTTTCAATAAATTCTTTGGTTAAATTTAATCCCAATCCTGTTCCTTTTTCGCCATTTGTTCCTTTATGGCTTACCACCTCGTTGGCAAGAATTTTATCGATGGTTTCTTTGGTCATACCAACTCCACTGGCTTTTATAGCAATTTGAACCCGATTGTTTTCCGCTTTTGCATCAATACTAATGTTGCCACCTTTTGGGGTAAATTTAATGGCATTAGAAAGTAAATTTCTAATAATTAAATCGAACTGATCGGCATCTGCCATTATTTTTAAATCAGGAATATTAGCTTTAAATGTTATTTGTTTATGAACACTAATCTCATTAAACAATGCCAAATTTTCATTGATAATTTTGTTTACATCAACAACTGATGTGTTGGTTAATAAACCGGTTTGCATTTGTTTCTTCGACCAGTTTAATAAATTTTCCAACAACAGGCTTACCGTATTTACCTGATGGGCCATGTCCTTTTTAAATTGCATGAATTCCTCTTGAGAAATCAATCCTTGATCTAACAATGAAAACATACTTTGCATGGATGCAATTGGCGAGCGCAAATCGTGTGCAATGATGGAAAATACCTTATCCTTAAACTTATTGTGTTGTTCTAAAGTTTCGTTTTGTTTATTTACAAGCTCGTTAATGTGCTTTTCTTTTTTACGGTTTGAGTTAATGCTGTAAGCCAAGAAACTAACTCCGGCTATTACAACTAGCAATAAAAATAGACCAATCTTAAAAAACTTGTTTTTTTCTTGTTCTATTTTTTGAGATGATTCAAGTTTAAGTATTTCTTGTTCTTTATCTTGTAGTTTAAACTTGTATTCGTAGTCATTAAATTTGGTAATATTCTCTTCGTTGTAAACGCTATCTGCATATAATTTTGATAGCTTAAAGTACTTTAATGCTTCTGTTGGATTATTATTTTTTTCGTATGCCTCAGACAGTACCTCCGTTGATTCCACAATTAAACGCTTTGCTCCGATTTTAATGGCAGTATTCACTGCTACACTGCCGTGTTTAATAGCGTCTGTATAGTTTTTAATAGAGATGTAACAGATTGTTTTTCGAATATTAATTACAATTTTAGACTCGTTATCTACACTTTTATCATACAACTGTTCTGCTTGGTTCAGGAATTTAAACGCCTCATCAAATTTGTTTTTTTTGATTGCTACTTCCGACAAATTATTGTAAGCAATTATCACTGACTCTTGATCGTTATTTTCCTTTGCTAACTTTAGCGCCCGATTAAAATAGTAATTTGCTGAGTCATAGTTTTCTTTCTCAAAATGTACACCACCAATGTTGATGAATAGATTAGAAAACTCATTTATGCTGCCAATACTCCTTTTAATTCTGTAGCTTTCCCAATACGACTCCTCAGATTTTTTATAATTGTGCATGTAGTAATACAAATTTCCCAAATTAGAATAGCTGTTGCCTAAACCTTCCAAGTCATTAATTTCTTTCCTGATTTTTATGCCCTTTAGCATTTGTATTAATGCTCCATTATAATCACCAATTGCCATAAGGTTGTTGCCCATGTTGGTGTAGCAATCGCCTATTCCTTTAAGGTCATTCGCTTGTTTTCTATAGGTAATACTTTTTAAATAAAATATATTAGCAGAGTTGTATTCTCCATACGAATTGAACAATACGGCCATGTTGTTATAAACTGCGCCAATTCCTTTTATGTCATTTATTTTTGTGTATTCTGCTATGGCTATAGAATCATTGTAAAGTGCTAATTCCTTATTTTGAAGATTGATGTATGCAATGCCTTTAATTTTATAACCGTTACCAACGCCCTTTGTATAGTTTAATTTTTTTGATAGCTTGATAATCTGATCGCCTATTAATATCATACTGTCAACGCCTCTGTGCTGATAGTGTATGCCAATGGTACTAAGGGTATTAATGTAATTTGTGTCTGTTTGGGGTATAACCCTTAGTTGTTGAAATAAACTATCTAATATACTTTTTTGCGCAAATACATTAGTTATACTAATCAGTAATAGTAGGGTAAATAGGTATGATTTTATAGATTTTACTAGGGGCATTTGATTGTTCTAATCTGCCACAAATTACTGAGATTGCATCGAAATTACAAACCTTAGTCTTCAAAAAAGCTCAGAACAACTGGTTCAAGCCAACTTTGTTTGTTGTTTAGCATAAAACCAACGTGTCCGCCTAATGGTGCAAAAATAGCATGTACAAATGGATGGTCCACAACTTCTTCGTAAGGGAAACAGCTTGGGCTCAAAAACGGATCGTTTTGTGCATTGATAAGCAGTGTTGGTGTGTTAATGGTATTTAGCACGTTCATACTACTGCATTTTGCCCAGTAATCGTTAGCATCTTTAAAACCATGTAG
>CAZRVA010000053.1:0-16933 GCA_964603255.1 uncultured Chitinophaga sp. | reverse complement strand
CAATAATTGATGTTTTATTCGATTATTACACATATTTCAACATATTTAACAACACTATAAGAATAGTAAACTCAAGATTTGCGAGATGAGATTTGCAGGACTAGTTTTCATATTGTTTTTTTATTTATATGTGCCTGAAATAATTTTCTTGCCAGTTTCCCTCCGTTTAGTTTTTGGTGTTTTGGGAATTACATTGTACTTGGTTAGGCTGACTAATAAATACAGAAACATAAAAGATGAGATTCAATTAAATAGAGACTTTTTTGTGTTTTGGACAGGAACTACTGCATTAGCTTTTGCGGCTTTGATAGTTGTAGTGATTAATGGTTCTGGAGATATAAAGGTTGTTCGCGAAACTATTGTACGTTTTTCAATGTTGTTTGGTGCGGCCTACTTTTTAACATGGTACGTCAAGCAGTTTATGCCGAACTCAGGCTATCAAATTATACTAAAGGCTTTTGTAGTAGTTGTTATAATTCAATGTTTAATTGGCATATTTAGTTTTGCTGTGCCTGCAGTTAAACAGTTTTTAGATGCTATACAACGCCCCAACGAAGTTGCAATTCAAACAAAAGTAGGTGTGCTAAGAATGAGTGGTTTTGGAATGACCTTTTTTGGTGCAGGATTAGATTGTGGTGTTGCAATGATTTTGATTGTACATTTCATAAGAAGGAATACATATTCATACTGGAAGCTAATAGGATTTGCGCTGGTCTTTATTCTAATCATTTCAGTGGGAACATTTATGGCAAGAACCACAATAGTGGGTGCTATGGTGGCTCTAGGTTACTTAATGCTTCCAAACTCTCCATCAGGAAAAAATTTAAAGTTCGGACTTATTGTATTAACAACACTTGCTTTACTGATTGGTTATTCTGTACCTGTACTTCTTAACTCCGAAAAATACGGTATGGTTATACGTTTTGCATTCGAAGCTTTCTTTAATTACACCGAGTATGGTTCTTTAGAAACAGAATCGTCAAACGACTTACAAACCATGTATCGTTTTCCAGAGGAGTTTAAAACCTATTTGATAGGAGATGGTTGGCTTAATCACCCCGAAATTGAGGGCTATTATTACATGCAAACAGATGTGGGGTACCTTCGTTTAATTTATTTTGGTGGTATTGGTTATTGTTTATTGTGGTTTATTTTCCATTACCTGATGCTCAATAGGATAGTAATGAATTTAAACGTTAAGGAAGTGAAATGGTTTGCTTTAACTTTATTTGCATTTTTGGTTATAGTTAATGTTAAAGGATTAGCAGATTTCTTTCCGTTGGTATTTTTGCTGTTAATTTTTTCGACAGAGTTTAATGCTACGCAAACTGATAAACTGAATGAGAAAAACTAAAGTGGTACACGTAATACAAATATTGAATGTGCAAGGCGGAATGCAACGCGTTGTAACCAATCTTTGTGCTATGCTTGCCGATAAGTTTGATGTAGAAATTTGGGTTTTTAGTAAAGAGCAGGCGAGTTTTTTCGATTTAGACAAACGTATTAAGCTGCGCCATATTGGAGATAATCCGGATATTTTTGATGGTAGAGGTCTGCAAAAAGGAATTAATTTTCTAAAAAAACTCATCAAGGGAATTGTAGGCTATAGAAGTTTGATAAAATTACATCAACCGGATGTTATTTTTATACATCGAGGCGAAATTGATGATGTTTTCATAGGTTTTCAGCGATTTTTTAAGCCAAGTGTGGAGGTTTTACATACCCCATATAAAATGAAAAGACAGCAAGCATTATCAGCTATAACAACCATTCAACGTAAGATTTTTTATTTCCTTTTCCAGCCCAAAAATAATGTTGTTGTGCCTAATAATGGTATCAAAAAAGATATGGATACCGATGGTTGGCAGTCGGTAAAGTGTATACCTAACTTCATCAGTTTCAAAAGCAAAGTTAGAGCCAAAAGAGAAAGGAAAATTATACTTGCTGTAGGGCGCAATGCGCCTGAAAAAGGTTTTGAATTATTGGTAAATGCTTTTCGTAAATTGGTTAAAACCAATCCTGAATGGGAATTGCATTTTTTGGGAAGTAATTTAAATGGTTTATCAGACAAAACAGACAGTAACATATTCCTTCACCCACCAACAAAAAGTGTAGATGATGTGATTACCTACTACCAATCTGCAGCAATATTTGTTTTGCCATCCTATTATGAATCAACCGGACTAGTAATGTTAGAGGCTATGGAGTGCGGCTTGCCGGTGGTTTGCTCTAAAATAGATGGATTGGAGGATGTGGCCAAAGAAGGTTGTGTATTGCTTTTTGATAACGGATCAGAAGACGATTTACTGGCAAAACTTGAGTTAATTATTAATCAGCCTGATTTACAAAATCAACTTATTACAAATGCTGCGCAACATGTTCAGGATTTTTATCCTGAAAATGTAATTGCCAAATGGGATGCGCTTATTAATGAAATTGTAAGATGATTGTAGTAAGTGAACTTTCAATGACAGGTAATGCACACGTAGAGTTTAATGCTGCATTTCTACAAGTTTGTCCTTTTAATGATAACAGACAGATTACTTTTTGGGGCGAAAAGAAACATGCAGATGCTGTCAAAAAAAAGTTAAAAGAAGTTGATTTACAAGTAAACTATAAACCGTTTTATGCGCCTTCAGTTAGAGGTAATGCTATAACAAGAGCAGTTGCCATATTATTAAAGGAATTGATTGCTGTATTTGTATTGATACAAGTTTTAAACTACAGCAAAAAACACGGGGTAGTAAACGTATACATTACATCAGCATTGCCATTTACACATTGGGCTCTTAAACGTATTTTGTTAAAATGGTATAAGGGCATTAATCTGTTTTTTGTTTTACATGGCGAACTGGAGCATATTACGCACAAGCCCAACATGTATTACAAATTGTTATTGAAAGCACTTAAGATAACCTTACCAAATTTTAAATACATAACACTTGCCGCGATTTGTAAAACAAACATCACAAACTACTTTAAATTAAACCCTGATCATTTCATTGCAATTGACCATCCATACATCTATCCGCCAAATAATAAAAAGACAGTAAAAACTGAAAGCAACTTATTGTTGGCTACAGTCGGGGTGCACAATGCAGGCTTCAAAAATGCGCATCTCATTTTTGATGTGGCATCTTCGTTGTCATTATCAAATATCAAATTTAAAACCATAGGCAAGTTTGAACCTGACATGCTGCAATATGTAAATGATCGTGTAGATTATTCACTTTCAACGGATGAAATGATTCCCTATGATATTTTTGAGCAAGAATTAGCCCAAGTTAGTTATATATTGATGTTTTATCCTCACGATGCTTACCAGTTTATGCCAAGTGGTGTGTTTTTTGATGCCATAAAGCTTGAAAAGCCTATAATTGCTATCAGAAATAGTTTTTTTGAATACTACTTTAAACAACTAGGAAATATTGGTTTTTTGGTGGATAACCTTGATGAGATGAAAGCATTAATTGTTAAATTGGATAACGGAGAGATTGATTGTTATAAGGAACAATTAAATAATCTGCATCAAGCTAAAGAAAGGTTATCTATAACCAACATTAAACAGCAATTATCTGAACAGTTAAGCTAGGTTACTTTTATGTCAGAAAAATCACTTGTAACAGTTGTTATCCCTATGTATAATGCTCAAAATGACATTTTGAGGTGCTTAACTTCTGTGCTCAATCAAACCTACAAAAACTTAGAGGTTATTGTTATAAATGATGGATCAAAAGACAACTCAGAATTGCTGGTTGATGAATTTATCAACAAACATTCTGAGTTGAAAATAACCCTTGTTAACAAACCCAATGGAGGTGTTTCGTCTGCAAGAAATGCCGGTTTAAAATTGGCTAAGGGTGATTTTATCGCCTTGTTGGACTCGGATGATGATTGGTATTCAAATAAAATCGAAACCCAGCTGAGTTATTTTAAACAAGACCCAACAATTGATTTTTTGGCTTGTAACCCGATTAAAGAGAGGATTAACAGGTTTTTATTTAGGAAATTTGGAGCGATAAATCAAATCACGGTTAATGACTTGATTTATAAAAACTATTTCCAACCATCTACTGTAATTTTTAAAAGAGCGATAGTGGAGCGCATAGGCTTTTTTGACGAAAACCAGCGATATGCTGAAGAAGGAAATTATTTTATGCGTGTTGCGAATCAATACAAATGCGTGTTGGTAAACCACAAATTAATAGGTTATGGCCAAGGCAAGGCAGGATTTGGCCACTCTGGCTTGTCCGGGAATATTGTTGAAATGGAAAAAGGCGAATTAAAAAATCTGTTTTTTGCCCATAAAAGTGGTTTTATCAATGTATTTCAGTTATTATTGGCACTATTGTTTTCATTGTTTAAGTACAGCATAAGATTAATTAGGGTTAAAATTTTAAAATGAAAAGTTTCATCAGCAGATACGGAATAATGGGCTCGTTTAGGGTTTTGTGTTATCTGCTATATACTAAATTGTTTTTTCCGGGAGCGCGCCTGGTGCGTTTGCCATTTGATGTAAGAAACAAAAAGAATATTGATTTCGGAAAAGGATTAACCACTGGTGTAGGTTGCCGTTTAGAAGCCTATCCTATAGATGCATCAAAAGTTTGTCTTAAAATTGGCAATGATGTAGAAATGAATGACCATGTGCACATCACCGCTATGAATAGTGTAACTATTGGTAATAATGTACTTTTGGCAAGCAAAATTTACATTTCAGATTGTTCGCACGGAAGTTACGCAGGAAATGAGTTTGATGACTCTCCACTTATTGCACCCAATAGCAGGAAAATGGTAACCAAGCCTGTAACTATAGAGGATAATGTTTGGATAGGAGAGTTTGTAAGTGTTTTGCCCGGAGCTTACATCGGTAAAGGTGCAATAATAGGAACAATGTCGGTAGTAACCGGGCATATACCAGAATACACTATAGCAGTTGGTGCGCCTGCAAAAGTGATAAAAAAGTTTAATTTCGAAACCCAAAGGTGGGATCGAGTGTAACACCATCAAAATTTATGAGTAAAATATTAATTACCGGGGGAGCTGGTTTTATAGGGTCGAATTTAAGTTTAGCGCTTGTAAATAGGGGCCACGAAGTAGTTGTTTTAGATACTTTATCGCCACAAATTCATGGTGAACAACCTGAGCAATCTGTATTGTTCAGCTCAATAAAAAATAAGGTAAAGTTTATTAAAGGCTCTGTTACCGATAATTTAAAATTACAAGAAGCCATTGAAGGTGTTGATGTAATTGTTCATTATGCTGCAGAAACCGGTACTGGCCAGTCTATGTATGAAATTCAACGCTATGTTGATGTAAATATTGGCGGTACAGCAAGGTTGTTAGATATATTGGTGAACCAAAAACACCAGGTAAAAAAAGTTGTCGTTGCATCATCTCGCTCTATTTACGGAGAAGGTAAATACCGATCTGCTAAATATGGTATTGTATACCCGGGTCACAGAAACGATAACGATTTACAACAAGGGAAATTTGAGGCTAGTTATTTAGACGACCATAATTTGGAGCTACTTGCAACCAGCGAAGATGCTAAAATACATCCTTCATCTGTTTATGGTATAACCAAACAAAACCAAGAACAAATGATAATGACTGTTTGCCCAACAATTGGTATTGCCCCCGTGGCATTCAGGTATCAAAATGTTTATGGTCCTGGTCAATCACTTAGTAACCCCTACACGGGTATCCTTTCTATTTTTTCAACCCAAATTAGAAACAATAAACCCATCAATATTTTTGAAGATGGATTGGAGAGTAGAGATTTTGTTTTTATTGATGATGTGGTAAATGCCACTGTTTTAGGTATTGAGTTGGATGAAGCAAATGGTGAAGTATTTAACGTAGGCAGCGGAGTTGCCACAACGGTATCAACAGTTGCAAAAACATTAATTAATAAACTTGGTCAAGATGTTGATGTAAATGTTACGGGCAATTATCGTCTTGGCGACATCAGGCATAACTTTGCTGATTTAACACACATAAAAAATAAGCTTGGTTTTAACCCTCAATACAATTTTGAAAGTGGTATTGCCGCTTTTGCTAATTGGGTTACACAACAAGAAATTAAAGCCAGTAACTACGAGCAATCAATAAATGAAATGAAAGCTCGCGGACTTTATAAATAATGACAAACAAGCCACTTGCAGGTAAACGAATTTTGTTTTTTGCTCCAAAATTTTTTGGGTACGAAGTGGCTATTGCCAATAAGTTACAAGAGTTGGGAGCTAATGTGATGCAGTTTGATGAGCGCCCTAAAAATAACTTTTTAACCAAAGCGCTTATTCGCATTGATAGAAACATCATTAAGCGTACCATCACCCAATACTACAAAAATATTCTTGGCCAAACACAACAACAACAGTTTGATTTTGTATTTGTAGTAAACTTAGAAGCCATGACTCCCGAGATAGTGGAGATGCTTAGAAAACAACAGCCACAAGCTAAGTTTATCCTTTACATGTGGGATTCCATCAAAAATAAAAAGCCTGCCCAGCTCGCATTTAAGTTGTTTGATTGGTGTTATTCTTTCGATAAAAACGATGCAAGCACATTGCCTAATGTTAACTTTAGGCCGCTGTTTTTTATTGATGAGTTTGATAGTAAAACTTGGAATAATAAAACCAAACTTGTTTACGATTTATGCTTTATAGGAACCGTGCATAGCGACAGGTATAACTTGGTTAAAAGTGTTAAAAAACAGGCTAATAGCCTTGGGCTTAAAACCTATTTCTATTTGTATTTTCATAGTAAAATATTGTTCTTCTATAAGAAACTGCGAGATATTAAGTTTTACAATGCACGTGTAAGCGAGTTTGAATTTAGTCCAATTTCGGCAGTTGATTTAGCGCAAAAAATAAAAGAATCTGGAGCCGTTCTAGATGTACAGCATCCTCATCAAACCGGATTAACCATGCGTACATTAGAAATGCTGGGCGCATCAAAAAAACTGGTAACCACCAATAAACACATTGTTGAGTATGATTTTTATAACCCACAAAACATTGCTGTAATTGATAGAGATAACCCCAAAATAGATGCTTCGTTTTTTAAAACAGAATTTGCCGAGGTTGATAGTAATATTAGAGATAGATACGCTATTCGTGGATGGCTTTTAGAAATTTTTAAAATGAATTAATGTTGAAAGTTACCATCATTACTGTAGTTTTAGATAATATGGCGTTTATAGAAGATGCCATAAATAGTGTGGTAAATCAAACCCATAATAATTTGCAGTACATTATTATTGATGGTGGTTCTAACGATGGTAGTTTAGATGTTATCAAATCTTTTGGTGATAAAATTTCTATTGTGGTAAGTGAGCCTGATGAAGGAATTTATGATGCCATGAATAAAGGGTTAGCCCTTGCCAATGGTGACGTGATTGGCTTTTTAAATGCAGATGATTTTTATGCGCATCAACAGGTATTACAACATGTGGCCAATAGGTTTGAAACAACAAACTGTGATGTTCTATACGCAGATTTAGACTATGTAAGCAGGGCAGATAAAAGTAAAATTGTACGTAAATGGCGATCTGGTGCTTTTGATAAAAACAGGTTTTTAACCGGATGGATGCCACCACATCCAACTTTTTTTGCGCGTAAAGAGGTTTATCAAAAGTTTGGAGGATTTAACAAAAAGCTAAACATGGCGGCTGATTACGAGTTGATGTTGCGATTCTGTTATTTCAATGATTTGAATGTGGTTTATTTACCCGAGGTAATTATAAAAATGCGTTTGGGCGGACAAAGCAACCGCAGTTTTAAAAATAGGATTAAAGCCAACATACAAGATCGTAATGCTTGGGTTATGAATGGCGTTAAGCCAAGGTGGTATACTTTGTTGCTCAAGCCATTATCTAAAATAAAACAATACTTTTTGTAAACGATTTTTTACTGCATTGTTTAGGGTATAATGTGTAAATTAGCCGCATTATACTAATTAAAAGTAAAAGTCGTTTAGCTCATATGCCTTTTAAAATATTTCATTATTTACTCGTATGCACTGCTGTTTTGTTTACAAATTCATTAATGGCTCAGCAGTATGGTTTCGAGTGGATTAAACCCTATCAACCCTACTACAAATTTTTAGTTGGCAAAACCGCCACCTACCGTATTGGAGCAGCTGCGTTACAAAATGCAGGAGTTAATTTAAATAACATCAATCCCAAACGTATACAACTTTTTTATCAGGGTAAAGAAGTTGCTATTTATGTTGCAGGCGAAGCTGATAATGTATTCAATAACAATGATTTTATTGAGTTTGTTGGTTTTAAAAATAATGGGAGTATTGACGAACAACTATACGATAATCCAAATTGGCAACCCAATAAGTTTCATAGTTTATTTACCGATACCTCAGTTTATTTTTTAACCATTTTACCAGATACCACAGTTCAGGTTCCGTTACGTTTGGTGCAAGAAAACGACTACAATTTTTCCGGACTTCAACCCGAATTGTATTTTAACGATACGGTAGTAATTGCACCAACAGAGGAATATCTTGATGGGCCTGATTTAACTTTTGCGAGTGAAAAGTATGTGAGTTCAGAGTATCAAGATGGAGAGGGTTGGGCCAGCGAAAGAATTGGGTGGTTTAATCCAAGAACTTTTACTTTAGCTACACCAGCGCTTTATAATGCAGGCCCTTCACCAGCTATAGAAATTAAAGTAGTTGGAGCATCAAATGCTCAGGTTGGAGGGCCGTTTAACCACCATGTGCAGGTGGCTTTAAGCTCAGATAATAATAGTTTTAGTACCATCGCAGATCAAACTTTTCGTGGTTATGAGGTAGTAAAGTTTAATCCTACTATTTCATCATCAAATATTGGAAGTACTACTTTTTTAAGGATGAGCACCATAAACGATTTAGCTGTGGCTTCCGATTTTAGTTGCTTGTCGTATGCGTTGTTAACCTATCCGCGCAGTTTCAACTTAGCCAATGGAAATCAAAAGTTGTTTGAAGTAACTCATCAGCGTGGTGGTGCAAAATCATATATTCAATTCAGTAATGTAGGTATAACCAATGGTGGTGCTTACGTATACGACCTGACATCAAACAAACGTATACGCACATTGCTTAACAGCGGTAACGCAGAGTTTGCGGTAACCAACGATTCAAGGCCACATTTAATTTGGCTTTTTGATAGTGCTCAAGCCGTTAATATTAATCAACTTAAGCAGGTACAGTTTCCACAAATAAATCCGCTAAATAATTATGAGTATTTAATTGTTAGTCACCCCTTGCTAGAGCCAGCAGCAACAAACTACAAAGATTACCGATCGCAAAAATTTAACACACTAAAAGTGTATAGCGAGGAACTTTATGATTATTATTTTTACGGAAACAAACATCCACTTGCGGTAAGAAATTTTATCAAACATTTGGTGAATGAACAAGCCGCTACACCTTCATACTTATTAATGGCGGGTAGGGGATATCAAAATGATAAGGCTCGTTTCTACAGCATTTCTTCTCAAAATCCGGTTGAATATTACAATAAAAATTTAGTACCGGCTATTGGTGTTCCAGGTGCCGATGCTTTGTTTAGTTTTAAAATCAAAGGAGATGGTTTTTATGCCGAGGTACCAACAGGAAGAATCCCGGCAGCCAATAACCAAGAGTTACAGAATTATTTAAACAAAGTAATCTCATACGAAACTAATCCGGATAGTATTCAACCATGGCGTAAAAATGTATTGCATGTTAGTGGTGGTACTAAGGAATCCGAACAAACTCTTTTTAGGGCAATTTTAAATTATAACGCTGGTGTAATTAAGGGCGAGAATTTGGGTGCTAAAGTTTCTGTTTATGGAAAATCAACTAACAGTCCAACCCAAGTTGACTTAAAAGAAAAAATTGTGGCAGAGCAGAATGCAGGGGTAAATATGGTTTCATTCCTTGGGCACGCATCACTTACTATACTTGATGTAGACATTGGGAACGTAGGTGATTTGAACAATACCAATAAATATCCGTTTTATTATTTTAGTGGTTGTAACGTAGGTAACGCAACAGAAGTTGATCCACAAACCGGTGGAGGTATTAACGCAAAAGATTATATATGTGTTGCCAATAAGGGCGGTATAGGTTGGTTAGCTCATTCTAACTTTACTTTTGATGGTTTTTTAGCTCCACTGGTTAATAATTTTTATGCGCAATACACACAAGTAAATTACGGAGCATCTGTTGGTAAAATTATGTATGAGGTTACCAAATTGCTATCAAACAATAACGTAACCACAAAGTCGCATAACCTACAATGGTTGTTACAAGGCGACCCAGCTGTTGCTATTTACAGTCCATCTGCACCAGATTATACCATTGGCAACAGTGATGTATTTGTTCAAAATGCAAACTTATCTATACAAGATGAGTTTATTGATCTTGGTTTTATGGTAAACAATTATGCCAAAACATCATTAGATTCTTTTTCGGTAAGCGTTAGCAGACGTTTGCCAAATAACCAGGTTATTAACTATCCTAGTATAAGGTGTGGTCGTGTGTTTAATAAGGATACGTTTTACATGCGTGTTGAAACATTAGGTGAATTGGCTTTAGGTAACAATGTTTTTGAATTTAGAGTAGATGCCAATAATGAGGTTCAAGAGTTATTTGAAAACAATAATACTTCAACAGTAACCATTTTTATACCAGGTAATGGATGTTCAATACTATATCCTCAGGTTGATGGCGTGGTTGGAAGCGACACGGTTTGGTTAACTGTGCAAAATAACAATGTAGCTAATACCCAAAACGAATTTATAATAGAGATTGACAGTGAGCCCGAATTTACATCACCACAAAAAATAAGCAGTGGAGTTGTTCGTGCAGGTTCGTTTTTGCAGTGGCCTTTTAAGCATGGGGCAACAGATACCACAACTTACTATTGGAGGGCAAGATTAAACTTAACTGAACAACAAGGTGGTAGATGGGTAAATGGTGTATTTACGTTTATTCCTGGTCATGAAGAGGCATGGATGCAACGCACTTTTGAAAGGGTTATCGATTTAACAAAATCAAACCTAATACAAATAGATAGCTTGGCTAAACGTATTGACTTTAGTGATAACTCTGCTGTTATTGACGTAAGAGCAAACAGAATAGCCCATGGTGCAAGGGGATTGTTTTACGAAGGAGAGAATCAAAATCCCGGCTCTTTGAGTTGTGTAAGCAATGGTTTTTTTGCTATTGCAATTGATAAGCGCACCTTAAAAATGTTTATCAACCCGAGGTTTCCAATGAATTGTGCCAACGTAATTAACAATAACAACAATCCCAATTTGCGTAAGTTGTATTACTATGGTTTTCCAAACTCAACTTCAGGTCAAACCGATTTTCAACGTTTTGTTGATTCACTTGATGCAGGAACTTACGTTGCCATATGGAGTGTATACGATAATGGTAATACCACTTGGTCGCCACAAATGCGAAATGCTTTTGCCAAGTTAGGCTCTATTAAAGTTGCCAATGCAAACAACCCGAATGCAGCATTTAGCATGGTGGGTATTGTAGGCGCTCAAGTTGGAACCATTGCAGAGGATACATTGAGCTTACTTACTGCAGACACAAATGCCATTGCTAACACAGTTCTGTACGGTAAATGGTTTACAGGTAACGGAACCAGTAAGATAATTGGACCTGCAACTGCATGGAAAAATATTGGTTTTAAGTTTAGTGGAACAGAAAATGATGGTAACGACCACAACAAAGTGAGTGTTATTGGGGTGAATAACAGCGGTGTTGATACCTTGATTGTTGATGATGCGGTAAACGAACAAGACTTATCTTTTATAGATGCTACTATTTACCCTTATTTAAAACTTAAGTTTAATTTGTTTGATACCACCTATAGAACACCAGACCAAGTTTATTATTGGACTGTAAGATATACACCTGCACCTGAAGGTACAATTTCTGTGGCAGATGCTTATAGTTTTCACTCGGCTAATTTAGATCAAGGTGACTCATTGAAGTTAACTTTAGGCTTTAAAAATGTTTCTAAAATTGGGTTTGATAGCATGCCTGTTTATATGCGTATATTAGATCAAAATAGGGTATTGAAATACACCACCCAAAAAAATCTTGGTCCAGTTTTACCGGGTAGTTTTGTTAAGTTTAGTGATGTGGTTTCAACCAATAGTTTAAGTGGGCAGCATGCTTTGGAAATTTATTTTAATGATGGACCACAAACAGAGTTAACCAAGGTTAATAACTACTTATTCAAAAGCTTTAATGTAAAAGCAGATGTAATTAATCCGTTTATGGATGTAACTTTTGACGGTTACCGAATTGTAAATGGTGACTTTGTTTCACCAACACCAAACATTAGAATTACTTCAAAGGATGATAGTAAGTTTAAGCTACAAACAGATACCTCATCATTTGTGGTTTACATGCGAAAACCATCTGATTTAGATTTTGAAAGATTGAACTTAGCATCTTCAGAATTTAGGTTTATTCCTGCAAGTAACCAGAATAACAAAGCCATTTTAGAGTTTAAACCAACTTTAACAGAGGAAGGATTGTACACTTTAAAAGTACTAAGCAAAGATGCCAGCGGAAATATTGCAGGTAGCGATTTTTATGAGGTTGATTTTAACATGCAGAAAAAATCAACGATCACCAATTTCTTCCCATACCCTAATCCCGCAACCACCAATGTTAGGTTTGTATTTACATTAACAGGCGCTGCACCGCCAGATCAATTGCTTATTCGCATCATGACGATAAGTGGTAAAATTGTAAAAGAGATAACAAAAGATGAATTTGGTCCGATAAAAATTGGTCAAAACATAAGCGAATACAGTTGGGATGGAACGGATAATTTTGGCGATAGATTGGCTAATGGTGTTTATCTTTATCAAGTGCTTACCAGAATAAATGGAAGCAGTATTGAAAAACGTCAAACTGCTGCAGATAACTTCTTTATTGAAAACGTAGGTAAAATTTACCTTATGAAATAGAAATCAGTTATCAAATCACTACACTATATATCGCATGGTGCCGCAAAAACAGGTGGTTATCGTTATGAAATAACGTTGGCCAATTATTTAGCTCAAAGCTTGAATACTAAGTTAGTTGAATGCAGAGCAAATAAAAACTTTAGTGGTTTAAGTGGTTTTATCAATTTATGGAAATATGCGTTTAGTTGTGCTAAAGGTAGCACCAATTTTACCGTACAACGTTTGTTTTTGCCAGTATTGTTGGCTTCAATTTTAAGGGATAAAAAAGTTGTTGTCGTTCTTCATCATTACGATAAAAAGGAGCATAACAGTTTATTTTATCACCTTAATTTTAAGTTGATGTTATACCTGCTTCGTTTAAATTTAACCAGATTTAAAGTAGTTGTAGTGGCTGATTATTGGCGGAGTTGGTTGGTGGAGCAAGGAGTAAATCAGGATTCAATATATACCATTCCTAATTTATTTGATGATGAGGTTTATAAGTCTGTAAAGGCATCAACCCATAAACAACAACAAGTTTATTTAGGGCAGTATGGAGTTAAACAACATCCCATGGTATTTGAGTTGGCTGAAACTTTAACTCAGCACGGATTAACTTGTTTTTTTACCACTCCTTATGAAGGTGCAGCAAAAACTTTTCCTACTTACAGTATAAAACATTTACCATTTGATGATTATTTGAAGGAAATAGCGGCAAGTTTGTACACAGTTTGTATAAGTTCTTTTAACGAAGGTTGGAATAGAACAGCACATGAAAGTTTATTATTAGGTACACCGGTTATAGGTAATAAAGTTGGTGGTTTGGGCCAATTGCTTGGTGAAGCGCAGCAACCTATTGTATCAACAAAAGAAGAAGTTATTGCATTAATTCTGCAAAAACAGAATATTCACATCCCTCAGGAATTTTTGATGCGATATCATATCAATCAAATTTTGTATTATGCAAAGCCTTTAGAGGCATATTGCAGCGATGGCATCGGTTAAAAGAAATTTTTTATTTAACATTTTACTGGTTGTAAGCAACATTGTATTTCCGGTGTTGGTGTTTCCTTATATAGCCAGAATACTTGGTCCGCATGGGTTAGGTAACGCCCATTTTGCACTTCAGTTTAGTAAGTATTTTGTTACTGTTGCCTCGTTGGGTATTCCTATTTATGGCATGCGCGAAGTAGCTAAGGTAAAGCACAAAAAAGAAAAGCTGAACAAGTTGGTTAGTGAGTTGTTGATGTTGAATATCATCACTGCTTTTATCAGCACGTTGGTTTACGTTGTGGTATTGTTTAGTAGCGGAACTTTACAAGAAAATGCAGACTTGTTTGCAATAGCCGCGATGCAGGTTTTGTTAGGCTTTTTGGCCATTGATTGGCTATTTGCAGGGTTAGAGGATTTTAAAATCATAACGATACGATCACTTGCCATTCGTTTAATAACCGTTGTATTTTTATTGTTTTTTGTAAAAACAGAAGGTGATGTGTTCCCTTATTTACTCATCTCCATTTTAAGTATATTAAGCGGGCATTTATGGAATTTATTTTATGCCTATACTAAAGTTAAATTCAGCTTTAAAAATCTCAATTTACAACATCACCTCAAACCTATTTTAATTATATTTTTAATGAATGTGTGCATTGCCATGTACACTATTTTTGATACAGTTTGGGTAGGATTTTTAAGCACCGCTGCTTCGGTTGGCATGTATATATCTGCAATTAAGTTGAGTAAAATTGGTATTCCAATCGTTTCTGCATTAGGAACAGTTTTATTACCCAGAAGTGCAAGAACATTTGCTGCCAATATTCAGAATCCTGTTCACCTGCAAACGTCTTTTAACTTTATAGTTGATTTAGCCATGCCAATAGGTGTAGGCATGTTTTTACTTGCTCCAGAGTTGTTAAAAGTATTTTCTGGTGATGCATTTGCAGATGCTGTAACTGCCATGCGTATGCTCAGCTTTTTACCCTTATTTATTGGATTGAGTAACTTGTTTGGTATGCAAATTTTATCCGCTTCGGGCAATGATTTGTTGGTGCTTAAAAGTGTTTTTATTGGTATGGTTATTCATATTTTACTCAACATATTGTTGGTTCCGGCATATGCGCATGATGGTGCTGCATTGGCTATTGTTACAACCGAGTTATTGGTAACTATGGTAACTTATTACTTTGCGTATCAAAAATTTAGTATTACGTTTAATTTAAGTCGTTTAGTTAAAGATTTAATGCTGTGCCTAATTTTTGTACCAATTGTTTGGATGATTAAAGGGTTGGTAAGTATACCATCAATGGTTATTATAATTAGTTTGAGCAGTTGCGCTGCTTTGTATATAACGGCACAGTATGTTATTTTTAAGAACGAATTTATTGATCAAGCCATATTAACCGTAAAAAGCAAACTGAAAAAATGAAATACGATTACTTGATAGTTGGGGCCGGATTATACGGAGCAACCTTTGCGCATCAGCTGCACAAGGCAGGTAAAACGTGTTTGGTTATTGATAAAAGAGATCATATAGGTGGTAATACTTATTGTAAAAATGTTGGCGGTATTCAAGTGCATCAATACGGTGCTCATATTTTTCATACCAACGATAAACGTATTTGGGATTTTGTAAATTCATTTGTTCCATTCAAACCATTCATTAACTCGCCAAAAGCAAGTTACTTTGGCTCAGTATATAACCTTCCTTTCAACATGCACACGTTTGAGCAATTGTGGGGTGTGAAAACTGCCGAGGAGGCTCAACAAAAAATTGAAGAAGAAACTGCACTTTACAAAAAAACTCAATCGGCTAATTTAAAAGAACAAGCCTTGAGTATGGTGGGGCCTACAATTTTTGAAAAGCTGATTAGACATTACACGGAAAAACAATGGGGCAAACCATGCGAGGAGTTGCCGGCATTTTTAATAAAACGAGTTCCGTTTAGGTATACATACGATAACAATTACTTTAACGATACTTACCAAGGAATACCAATTGGTGGTTATAATAAATTAACCGAAGGTTTGTTAAATGGAGTTGAAGTAAGATTAGGTGTTGATTTCTTAGCCGATAAAAACTATTGGTTAAATTTGGCTGATAAGGTTGTTTACACCGGCAAAATTGATGCATATTTTGATTATTGTTTGGGCGAACTAGAATACCGTTCATTAAGGTTTGACCACCGGGAAATAGAAGGTATACAAGACTTTCAGGGGAATGCGGTTTTTAATTACACATCGCCTGATGTGCCTTATACCCGTGTTGTAGAACACAAACATTTTGAGTGGCAAGAAACCAATCATACGGTGGTAAGTTATGAGTATCCTCAACCCTATACCAAAGGAGGTGAGGCCTATTATCCAATTAATGACGAACGGAATAACAGCCTATATCATCAATACAAAAAACTGGCAGCAAACGAAAGTCAAGTACTGTTTGGCGGACGTTTAGCTGAGTATAAATATTACGATATGCATCAAGTGATTGCTGCGGCCTTGCATCAATCCAATAAAATTCTAGACAATGAGCAGTAGGCGAGTATTAATATATTGCCCTGTTTTTTTGCCTGAAGTTAGTGGATATAGCCAAGCTTTTAAGCAACTTATTTCAACCCTCTTGAACAATGGATTTGAAGTTGATGTAGTTACGCCACAATCTTTAAAAACTGACGAGGATGAGCCATTTAAGCATCAAAACTTAAAGGTATATCGATATAATCCTACATTGAAAATTTGGGGGGTGGGATTATTTTATCAATACTATAAACAAGCTTCCCTCATAAGTAAACTGGATAAACAACGCAATTATAATTTGGTGTTGATTGAAACAGGTGATGTACCATTGTTGTCTTACTTCTTATCTAAATTTGTATTACGTAAAACTGTTGTCAGGTTTCATTCTACCAGCGACACAGAATATTTACACATTGGTAAACATAAAAAATACAAGTTACGCAGGTGGTTTTGGC
>CAZRVA010000052.1:7376-16939 GCA_964603255.1 uncultured Chitinophaga sp. | reverse complement strand
TCGTGGCAAGACCCACCGCCTACTGTGAATGGTTTTACGGCAACTACAGCAAACTGTAACGGGTCAATTACGCTAAATTGGCAATGGAATTTAGCAAACCCGGCTAATGGGTTTAAAATAGAGAGAGCAACAAGCTCGGGCGGCCCATATACTGTTTTGGAAGCTAACCTAACAGGGAGTGCAAGAAGCTACGTGAACAACTCAACAACACCTTCGGGTGCAACAGTTGCTAAGGGCGTTACTTATTACTACAGAATATCGGCTACAGACAATTGCAACAGAACCAGTAGCCCTATTTCGGTAACCGGTATAGCTCCTGATGTGCCGGCAGCACCAACCATTACTTCTGTTACATCAAACACAACCAACAATACAATTACTGTTAATTGGACGGACAATTCGAATAACGAAACTTTTTTTAAGGTTATCAGAAATCCGATTGGTGCCGGTGGTAGTTCAACGTTTGATGTAGATGCCAATGTAACAAGCTTTGTAGATAACACTGCGGCATCCTGTATTAATTATCAATATATTGTTAAAGCACACAATGATTGCTCAACTAATGGCGTCTCATCAACGGGTAATTTTACTGCGTATTTACAGCCAAACCTGTCTGGAACTTTTACAACAAGTAAGTTTTTAAAAGTTTCAAAAGGCTATTATTCAGATCGAGTGATGTTAGAGTGGAGCAATAATAACGGTCCACAACTAACATCATTTAGAATTTATAGAAAGCAGGCCGGAAGTACCAACGATTCGACACTTATTAATACTGTAAGTGCAGGTTCTGGTGTTTATGTTGATGCAACAGCGCTGGCAAATGTGTTATATAAATACACGGTAATTGGCGAAACAACTTGTGCCGGAAATCAAATTTACTCAAACGCAACAGAAGATGTAGGATTTAGAAGTCCTTTTGGTCTGGTAAATGGACGTATTACATATAGTGGTGGGGTGGCTGTTAAAGATGTAAAGGTTACGGTAAGTAGCACATCTGCAGCATCAGGATCATCATTATTATTTACCGGAAACGCTACTCCATCAAACGTAAGCGTAAGTGATAAACTTGATATTGATACAGGTTTTAGTGTTGAATTTTGGGCTCGTCCTATAAATATAAACACAGGAGATAAACAATTTGTAGGTGTAAGAAACGGAAGCAATCAGGCTGTTGATATATACCACAACGGTACAACTCTTTATTGCAGTATTAAAAATGCATCGAATACCACAAGAACAATAACTGTTAGCAATGCGATATCTGCAAATAACTACAGTCAAATAACATTTACCATGAGACAAGACCAGATGGCGGTTTATGTTAATGGAATATTAAGAGGTAGTTTAAGCCTTGCCTCATTTAGTTTTTTACCAATGGTAAACTGTGGTTTAGAGCTAGGTAAATCATACAACGGTAATCTTGATGAATTAAGAATGTGGGGTCATTATAAAGACTCTAACTTAGTTAAAAGAGATTTCTCTCGTTTTGTGGCACCTGATGAGTCAGGCCTAAAGGGCTATTGGAGTTTTGATGAAAACATTCCTGGCTTGTTCCGTTTCTTTGATCAATCAAAGCTTGGAATTTTATTTAATGAAAATAACGGAACGCTTCATAGCAGTGTTCAGTGGAGTAATATTATTCCGGGTAACAGTTTGTTAAGCAACAGCAGTTATACTGATGAAAATGGTGACTACTTGGTAACTAATGTTAGATACACCGGTGCGGGACAAACATTTACTGTTGTTCCTAATTTTTCATCGGCTGGTATCAGCCATGCGTTTACACCAACCAGTAATGCAATTTTTTTAGGTGAAGGTTCATCAGTTTTAAACAGTATTAATTTTACCAATACATCATCGTTTACTTTTAGTGGTAGGGTAATATTTGCAAAAGGAGATAACTGTCCATCAGAAGGTGTGGCTATAAAAATTGACGGAAATCCGGTATTACAAAACGGTGAGCTGGTAACAACCGATGAGCAAGGAGAATTTACAATCCAGGTTCCGATTGGACCGCATGTTGTAACCGTTGAAAAAGCAAACCACATATTTAGTGTTGGAAGATTTCCAAGAACGGGTGCTTACGAATTTTTAAACCCGGAAAGTGGTGTTGTATTCAGGGATTCTACTTTGGTAAAAGTAGTGGGTAGAGTTGTGGGTGGTTTAAGGGAGTTAAGAAAAGCTCCTGGTTTGGGTAGATCTAAAAACAATATAGGTGTCGCTCAAATTACATTTAGTAACCGTCCATCGGGAATTGGCTGTATGGAGGAAACCATATATACCAATGCATCTACAGGAGAGTACACCATATACTTGCCACCAATGCAGTACTTTATTAGAGAGCTAAAAGTACCTTCTGATTTATCTAAAATTTTAACTGCGGCAAGCTTAGGCAACCCAACAGGTATTGATATTTCTGGCATACCTGCATTGAAAACAGTGGTTGATACTTTACGAGTTGATACATTAATACGTATAGACAGTGTTAAGTATCATGAGCGCTTGGACTTTAAGTACTTGGTTGAACCAGAGATTTTTGTTACCAACTCAACAACCGCACCATATACTACAATAAATAATTTTACCGGAGAGGCCAAGGTTAACATAGAGGGAACAGATATACCACTAGCTAACAATCCGTTTGGATATCCAATTTTTGTTCAAGACAAAATTTACGAAGCCAAAATTAATATTATAGAAAATTACTTTAACCGCGATGGTGGTTTAAACAAAAAAGATAGTGTGCCAGCCTCAGGTACATTAAATATTTTAGCCAATAATATTGCTAGCGAATCAGAAAGATCAAGATCAGGTATAAGGGTAGATAGTGGTTATGCATTTTATAGTTTTAGAACGGGTGCACCAAACCTTTCAACCAATGGCGCTTACAGTTATACATCAACCATAGAAATATCTTTCGCACCAGAGGTTGGTTCAACAGTAACATGGAATCCTAACAGAACAGACTTAATAAGTAGTTTATTTAGAGGATATGTTTTGGGTGCAAGAAGTGGTGGTGCCACATTTACAACAACTGGTCCGGCTACGGTTGATTTAATTTTACGCGATCCTCCGGGTAGTGCAAGTTATGCAAGTTGGCAAAGTGGTAGATCATTAACCAAAACGTCATCATGGAGTATTTCTAATGGTGAAGAGATTGGTGTAGAAGCAACCTTGGTTTTAGGAACTAAAATTACTACAGGTGTGGGTTTGGGTGCGTTTGTTACAAACGAGGCCGAAATTAAAAACTCGCAATCATTGGGCTTAACGCAAACATACAGCAAAAGCACAAGTGGCGAGCTGGTAGAAACGATTTCAAACACAACCACTATTACAACTGGTGGAGACCCAATGCGCGTGGGCGCAGGTGCTGATATTTTTTATGGCAAAGCAACCAACTTGATTTTCGGTTTATCAGATAATTTAAAGCTAATGGATACCGCTACTTGCCGTATACGTGCTGCCCAAAATGGCAATGTTCCGGTTTGTTATGGCAACGAAATTAACGGACATAAACTTGGTTTATCAAAAGGGTTTTTTATGGTGCCAGGTGATGTTAAAACAACTTTTGTTTATACTGCAAAAGAAATCGAAGAAACGGTTATTCCCGGATTGATTGGGTTAAGAAATCAATTATTGTTGACTAATGCCACTAATAATAGAGGACTAATTAGATACAAGTCAAATTTTAACAACACCAACGATCCGGATTACGACTTAAAGTTCGCATCTAATAATGACGATCCGATATGGGGAAACCAACGATCATCTGCCAATCCGTTTACTTTAGAAACGGGTGATTCTTCAGGTCAAAGCTATTCATTCCGCCCAGATAGTATTTTTGAAGTAGACTCTATCAGGTACTTTAACAACCAAATTAGGCTTTGGAAAAACGCACTTGCTCGCAATGAAAAAGAGAAATACGAGGCGTTTAAAGATACAGCGAGTTTAAGTGCTGCACAGGCCAGAAACATTAGTATTGGCGAAGCTTCTATACAACAAGATTTTACTACGCAAGTAGACAAAAGCGAATCTGAGGAAGTAGAGTTACAATTTAGCCCAAGTGTATCAAGGCAGATGGGTTCTACCTTTAATGGATTTGGTTTGATGTTTAATGGTAGTATCACCTATAATCGAACGGATGGTAAATCATCTAGTGAAACCAACACCACAACCAACACGATATCTTACTATTTACAAGATGGCGACCAAGGTGATTTAATAAGTGTTGATATTGTAGATGGAAAACTAGGTAACGGACACATTTTTAGGTTACGAGCAGGACAAACCTCTTGCCCTTATGAAGGTGAAACCAGAGCCAAATATTACGACCCTGATAATGATACCATCATGGCTACAACCCATCTTGAAAATGGTCCGCTAATTAGTGCTGCCACAGCTCGAAGAGAGGTTCCCGACATTGGTATCAGACCAACTGCATTGTATAATGTTCCGGCAAAAGAATCGGGCGTGTTTACTTTAGAGTTACGTAACTTAAGTGAATCGCGTCAAGACATGACTTACGCATTACGCGTAAACGAAGCTTCTAATCCAAACGGTGCAATTATAAAGGTTGATGGCTTAGATCCAAATCGTAACTTTAACGTGCCTTATGGCGCTACATCACAAAAAACACTTACCGTTGAACGTGGCCCTAATCATTTTGACTACAACAATATTCAACTTATTTTAGAGTCAACTTGTGATGAAACTATTTTTGATACGATATCATTCTCTATAAGTTATATTCCTACTTGTACAGAGGTTGCATTTTTAGCACCAGGCGATAGATGGGTTTTAAACAACAAACTAAAAGATACACTTGCCACTGCAATTGGTGGTTATAATTATAACTTTGGTGGACTAAAAAGTATTGAGTACCAATTTAAGCCTGCTGCAGAAGCCAGTTGGTCAAATATTGCCAAGTTTTATAAGGACACCACAGGCGTTACCGATCAAGGAGTAAAGCGTTTAATACCGTTAGGCAAATCTTATATTGATTACAATTGGATTACAAAAGGTGTAGCAGATGGTAACTATGAAATTAGAGCGGTGAGTGAGTGCGCAGCACCTGGTAATCCAAAGGTATTTGTATACTCACCAGTATTTCAAGGTATAATTGATAGACAAAATCCGGAGGTATTTGGCACGCCTTCACCAGGTGATGGAATATTAGACCCTAATGATGACATCAGTATTCAATTTAATGAGCCAATAGATAATAGCTCTTTAACAAAAGGCAATTTTGATGTTCGTGGTGTGTTAAATGGCAGTGATGTTCAAACCAATACAAGTTTGTACTTCGATGCAAACAACGACTACATTGAACTACCAACGGGCATCAACCTAATTAATAAACCGTTTACTATAGAGTTAATGGCAAAACGCGGTACACTTAACACAGAACAATGTTTAGTTTCGCAAGGGGTTGATGCAAACCAAAATATTTGGTTTGGGTTTGATGCAGCAAATCGTTTGGTATTTAAAGTGGGAAATGAAACCGTTACTTCAAACACACCACAAACAAACACTACAACATTTAGTAACTATGCAATTAGCTTTAATCCAACTACAAATACAGCACTTTTATATGTAAATGGTAATGTGGTAAACATTGGCTCTGTAAACTTATTTAATGATTACATGGGCTCTGGAAAAATGCTTGTGGGTAGAAGTTCTACCGGTTCACACAGAAGCTATAATGGCAATTTACTTGAGTTAAGGGTATGGAACGTAGCCAGAACTACTGCACAAATTCAGTCGAATTTAACTACTACACTAAACGGACGTGAAGTTGGTATTTTAGGAAATTGGAGAATAGATGAAGCAGAAGGCAACGCTGTAAAAGAAATTATTAGAGCACGACATGGTAATGTGGTTGGTGCTACTTGGCAAATAACTCCTTTAGGCAGAAGCTACAGCTTTAATGGCAATACAACGCGGGTGGTAACCACAACATCAAACATGGCTATTACCAAAGAGAATGATTTTACCATTGAGTTCTGGGTAAAATCAAACCAAACAGCAGCAGCTACTTTATTGAGTAATGGTAAAGGTGATGGTACTGACGATACACGTGATATTACTTGGAATATTTATAAAACAAGTAACGGTGCTTTAATGCTAAATCATAATGGAAATACCTATGCGTTAGTTGATACAGGATTGTTTGATGCAACATGGCATCATGTAGCATTGGTAATGCAGCGTAATAGTAATTTTTCTACATACCTTGATGGTAATTTGCAAAAAACATATTTAACAAGTGCGTTTAATGAGTTTAGCGGCCCACGTTTATCTGTTGGTGCAAGAACCTGGTTAAATGGAACAGTAGTAAACTATGATCAGTACTTTAATGGAAACATTGATGAGGTAAGATTCTGGAATATTGCTAAAACCCAAGAGTTGGTAAAACGTGATAGGCTAAATAGGTTACTTGGAAATGAGCCCGGTTTAAAACTATACTTACCGTTTGAGTTGTATGCAATAGATCCAACAGGTTTAGCAATCTTATCGCCATCATTAACAGATATTGCTGATTCGAGCCACGTAACTACATCAACCGACACCGGAATGTTTAGTATACAAACACCAACAATTAAACTTCCTCGCCCGGTTAAAAGTATTTCGTTCTCATACGTAGTAAACAATGATAAAATCATCATCACTCCATCGTCTGAGCCTAAAGAAATTGAAAATGTTACATTAGATATTACAGTAAGTGGTGTAAGAGATTTGCGCGGTAACTTAATGCAATCGCCTAAAACATGGATTGCCTTTATTAATAAAAACCAGGTTAAATGGCTTGATGATGAGTTAACATTTGAGAAACAGTCATTAGCTCCATTAACGTTCAAATCAACCATTATAAACTCTGGTGGAGCATTAAAAACATACAACTTGCAAAATATACCTCAATGGTTATCTGCAAATCAACCAACCGGTACTATTGCTCCTAATAGCTCAAGAGAAATTACGTTTACAGTTAATCCAAATGTAAATATTGGAAGTTACGAGGAGGCTATTGGTTTGATAACAGACTTTGGTTATTCTGAAAAACTGGTTATAAAGCTTAAAGTTTTTGCACCAGAACCAAACTGGACTGTTGATGCATCTAAGTTCCAAAACTCAATGAGTGTTATTGGTCAGATGCGCATAGGAAATGTTATTTCGAGTAATACAGATAATATTCTAGCAGCATTTGTTAATGGTGAGTGCAGAGGTAAAGGTAAATTACAGTACTTTGAAAATATTGATAGGTATCTTGTATTTCTTGATATTTACGGAGACTCAACAGCGCCTGTAATATTTAAAATTTGGAATGCAGCAGAAGGTAAAATGCACGATGAGGTTACCCCGGAACTTACATTTATTGCCAATGATTTACGTGGTTCAATTTCTGCACCAGTAATATTTAATGCTGACGACAAATTACTGAGAACAATACCACTTAATAATGGATGGAATTGGGTATCGTTTAACTTAAGCATGCGCGACTCAAACAACTTTAATAAGTTACTAAACAACCTTAAACTTGATGGTGGTGAAATTTTAAGAAGTCAAACTCAATCTTCAGATTATAACATTGGTCAAGGATGGTTGGGTACATTAAGTAGTCCTTTTGCTGGTGTTAAACCTAATTTTTCATACAGATTAAAATCTATTGGTATTGATACCCTAACCATAAGTGGTGTAGAAATAGACCCTTCATATGCACCGGTACCATTGGTTACGGGTTGGAATTGGATTGGATTTGTTTCTCAGCGTAACTTAAACACAAACGAAGCTTTTGCTAACCATACAGCTACACATGGCGATTTAATAAAGAGCCAAAATAGCTTTGCTGTTTATGATTCTATTTTGGGGTGGATTGGAAGCTTACAAGCATTAAGACCAAATGTTGGATACATGTATTATGCTCAAGCAAATGGTCAATTTGTATATCCAAGATCGGCAATGTTTGGCAAAAACACCATTGAAGCCGAGCATTCAGTTTCCAAAAGATGGAAACCAGATTACTTCGCTTACCAAAACAACATGAGTGTAGTTGCCAAAGTAAGTACTTGCTTAAACTTGCAAAACAGTGGCGAATTATTACTTGGTGCTTATGTAAATAACGAACTAAGAGGTGTTGCTAAAGCACAAAAAACGGGTAATGATTTCTTCTATTACTTAACTATTGCCGGTGATGAAAGCGACAGTAAGATTACATTTAAGTTGTTAAACGAAAGCAATGGTAAATCATACTTATGTAACGAATCTAACTCCTTTGCTTCTAATACTGTATTAGGAAAAACAAGTCAAGCCGTTTTATTAAGCACAGCAGCTCAAGTTGATTGCAGTTCTGGGCAAAACATAGAACAAGGATTTAAGGTTACTTTATATCCTAACCCTACAGTAGCAACTGTTGATGTAAAACTTGCTATTGAATTACCACAAGACGATGAAGTTACTATTACAGTATACGACATGAATGGTAAAATAGTTACATCATACCAAACCAATAAATTGAACAAGGGCTACCAATTGTTGCCGGTGTTTAATGAAGGTGATATAACAATTTCAACCGGAGTATACTTTGTTAAAGTAAACACATCAACCCATAATACACACATAAAATTAATTAAGCAATAAGCCCAAACCCAAATTAAAGAATGAGAAGTTTAATATTAGGCGTTATCACACTATTTTTTATCAATAGTGTGAGCGCGTTAGCCCCAACATGGACGGTCAACCCTGCATCATATCAGTACAGCATGTCTGTAGTTGCAGTGGTAAATATAAACTGCACCGAGTTAACTAGTCCAAGTGTAAGAGTTGGTGCGTTTGTAGGAACAGAATTAAGAGGAACAGCACTAACAAGTAATGTAAATAACGGAAGATTTGTTGCGGGTATGATAGTATACAGCAATGCTGTATCTGGCGAAACGGTTACATTTAAAATGTACAATCCTGCGAATGATTCTGTTTACGATGCACGTGTAACAGTCGCATTTCAGGATAATGCTAATTATGGATCAAGTGTATCACCTTACGAAATTAAAAGCAACAATGCACCAACCGCCATTCAATTATCAAACAACTCGGTAAATGAAGGTCAACCGGTTAATACAAGTGTAGGAACTTTTACAACAACAGATATTGATGCAGCCGAAACATTTACATACACATTAGTAAGTGGCACTGGCAGCAATGATAATGCGAACTTTAACATATCAGGAAACACGTTGCGTACCAATACAGTTTTAAACTTCACTACGAAATCGAGCCACAGCATTAGAGTGAGAAGTACAGATGCTAATGGCTGCTTTTATGAGCAAACGTATACTATCACGGTAAACGATGTAAACACTGCTCCTTCAGAGATTTTTATCAGCGACTCAACAGTAAATGAAAATAGTGCAGCATTAACAGTGGTAGGATCTTTTTCTGTTTTGGATAATGATTTGAGTGATACCTATACTTATACATTAGTGAGCGGAACAGGTAGTACTGATAACGCAAGCTTTAATATTAATGGAACTAATTTAAGAACTTCTGCAGTATTTAATTACGAGGTTAAG
>CAZRVA010000052.1:0-7276 GCA_964603255.1 uncultured Chitinophaga sp. | reverse complement strand
CAAAGCATCAGGATTGCGGCAAACGATGGCAATGGAGGTACTTTCCAACAGACATTTACCATTAACATTTTAAATGCTAACGATACTCCTACGGATATTAATATCACATCAAACCAAATTGCAGAGAACTTACCCTCTAACTCAACCGTAGGTACTCTTTCTACAGCAGATCAAGATGTAGCAAATACGTTTATTTATTCATTAGTAAGCGGAACAGGTAGCACAGATAATAACAGCTTTAACATTTCCGGCAATACGTTACGTTCTTCTGTGTCATTCGATTTTGAAACTAAAAATTCATATTCAGTAAGAATTCGTACTACGGATAACGGAGGTTCATATTTTGAAAAAGTATTTACCATTAACGTAACAGATGTTATTGATGCACCAACCAACATCACCATAACCAACGATACCATTAATGAGAACTTACCTGCAAATACTTTAATTGGTACAATTAACGGAGTTAGTCAAGATCCGGCAGTTTCTTATACATTTAGTTTTGATAACAGCATATCGGGCAACGATAACAGCAGTTTTGTTCTGGTGGGTAATCAAATACGCAGCAATGCACAATTCGACTTTGAAGCTAAGAGCGTTTACACGGTGTACATTACAGCTAGCACTGGTCCAAGTGCATCATTTACCAAATTGGTTCAAATATTTGTACGCAACCAAAACGATGCGCCAACAGATGTTGCATTAAGTTTTAATACCATCAGAGAAAACAGACCAGCCGGAGCATTTATTGGTACATTTAGTAGCAGTGATGCTGATGCAAACACTACATTTACTTATGGTTTGGCAACAGGTGTAGGTAGTATCGACAATCCAAACTTTAGAATTAGCAACGATAGTTTATATACTGCGACCACTTTAGATTTTGAGCAAAAAAGTTCATTCTCTATTCGTGTTCAAACCACAGACAATAGCAACTTAAGTTTTCAAAAAGTATTTACCATAATGGTAAGTGATAGTAATGATGCACCAACAGGACTTAGTTTAAATACAAACTCAATAAACGAGAATATGCCTGCAGGTACTGTAGTTGCTAACATTAGCACGGTTGATGCAGATGCAAGCCAAAATCATTCATACTCGTTAGTTGGTGGTTTAGGCGCTGATAACAATAACTTATTTAACATTGTAGGCAACCAGTTGCGTTCAAGTGCAAGTTTTAACTTTGAGCAAAATACAAGCTTTAAAATTCGTATTCAAACCAATGATGGAAACGGTGGAACATTTGCAGATACATTCACCGTTTTTGTATTAAATGCAAACGATGCACCAACCAACATTGCATTAAGCAACAATATTTTGGTTGAGAATCGTCCAGTAAATTCAGTTGTTGGTGTATTATCAACCACCGATCAAGATGCAGGTGATTTGTTTACCTACTCTTTTGCTAATGTAACAGGTAATGATAACAACGCATTCTACATTAATGGCGACCAAATACGCACCAACACCAACTTTGATTTTGAGGGCAAACAGGTTTATACCGTTTATATCCAAACAAGCGATGGATTTGCAACATACAGTAAACAATTTGTAATTAACGTTACCGATAGTAATGATGCTCCAACTAATGTGGTGTTAAGCAATAATACCGTTAGCGAAAACCTGCCTGCAAATGCTTTTGTTGGTATGATTTATAGCACAGATGCTGATGTAAACAATACCTTTACTTATTCGTTGGTTAGTGGAAACGGTTCAACCAATAACAACAGCTTTATTGTACGTAACGATAGTTTATTAACTGCCACCTCGTTTAACTTTGAAGCTAAATCGAGCTACAGTATTAGATTAAGAACTACAGATAACGGTGGTTTAGGGTTTGATAAACAATTTGAAATTACCATTAACAATGCTAATGATGAACCAACCAACATTTCATTATCAGCAAATGAAATCACAGAAAATAGGTTAACAAGAAGTTTAATTGGTAGTTTCTCAACTACCGACCAAGATGCATCAAATACATTTAATTATTCGTTTGTAGCAGGAGCAGGAGATAGCGATAACACTTCTTTTATTATTATTGGTAACGAACTTCGTTCAAACCGTATATTCAATTACGAAACTAAAAACGTTTATAGTATTCGTGTACAAAGTAATGATGGTAATGGTGGTTCAACAGATAAAGTGTTTACCATTTTAGTTTCTGATAGCAATGACGCACCAACCAATATTGTATTAAGTACAAATGTAATAGCAGAGAACTTACCTATATCAAGCAAGGTTTGCGACATAAATACAATAGATCAAGACGCAAACGATGCTTTCTTATACAACTTTGCAAACGTAACAGGAAATAACAACAGCAACTTCTTTATTATAGGAAATGAGTTACGTACCAATACTACTTTCGATTACGAGACCAAAAATTTCTACATCGTAGTATTAACTGCTACTGATGCAGCCGGATCTTCATTCAGTAAACAGTTTATCATTAATATTAAAGATAGTGTTGATGCACCAACCGCATTAGAACTAGGAAACAACCAAGTTGGCGAAAACAAACCAGTTGATGAGTATGTAGGTACATTTAATGCAATAGATGCGGATCAATTTGCAAACTTTACTTACACCTTAATTGGTGGTGCAGGAGGGGTTGATAATGGTAGCTTCAAAATATCAAACGACTCGTTGTTAACCAACGCTTCATTTAATTTTGAAGTTAAACGTAATTACAGTATCAGGGTTAGGGTTACTGATGTTACCAATGCAAGTTTTGAAAGAGTTTTTGGTATTAGTGTAACTGATGAAAATGATGCACCAACTGCATTAACTTTATCAAACAACACCTTACAAGAAAACAAACAAGCATTAACCGAAGTAGGCGTATTAACAACTACAGATGTTGATGCAGGCGATTTACATAACTACAGTTTAGTAACGGGCGCAGGAAGCACAGACAACGCGTTGTTTATTATTGAAGGCAGTACCTTAAGAAGTAATTTTAGTGCAAACTTCGAAAACAAAAACAGCTATTCGGTACGTGTTGCATCAACCGATAATGGTGGTGAAGCTATTGAAAGTGTATTTGTAATTAACATTGTTGATGTAAGTGAAAAACCAACCATAACCAACCAAGTGTTTAGCGTATCAGAGAATGATGCAGTAGGTAAAGTATTAGGTACTATTAACTCAAGCAGCCCGGATGCAGGCGCAAACTTAGTGTACAGCATAATGGGTGGCAGCGAGTTCTTTAGTGTTGATTCAACAACAGGTAACTTAACCAATATTCAAAAGTTAGATTACGAGAAAGGCAAACAAATTACTTTCAGCGTAATTGTAACCGATTTACAAAACTTACCATTGTACGATACTGCAACCATTACTGTTAATGTATCGGATGCCATTGAAACCAAACAAGACTTACCGGTTAACAACTACATGTCGCCAAACAATGATGGGTCCAATGATTTCTTTACCATAGATAACCCTCAGTTATATGTTGATTACAGTTTAACCATTTACAACGAAAGTGGCATGGAAGTATTTAGCATAGCCAACAACTACCAAAACAATTGGGATGGTACTTATAAAGGCAAACAATTACCTACAGGCGTTTATTTCTATGTGTTTAGCAATAGCAAAACAGGCGATAAATTTAAAGGTGCCTTAAACATTGTTAATCAATAATTGGAGGAGAAACAATCATGAAATCGTTTAAAAAAATATATACAACAATTATAGCAGGCGCAATTTTAAGCACATCAGTGCAAGCACAAGATCGCGCTAATTTTTACACCCAATTGGTTAATCCGTTTTTAAGCAACCCAGCTTTAGCCGGAAGCAACGATGGTATGCATGCCATATTTAATGCCAAAACATTGGTAGGCGGTATTTCATCATCACCACGTGTAATTAACTTTGGGTTTCACTCTCCATTTGCAAACAACTCTGGAGGATTGGGCGTAAAAGCCATTAGCCAATGGAGTGGTGCTTTTCAAACAGTAAACTTTGAAGGCAGTTATAGCAAATTGGTGCGTTTAACCAATAATCATAATTTAAATTTGGGTTTAAGTTTGGGCTTTATGCAAACCAATTTAAACAACGACTTTTTATCATCACAGGTTGATTTAGCTGATCAAACTTTAAATAACAACACGCTAAATAAAGTACTTGTAACTGGTGGAGCAGGTTTTATTTATCGTTATAAAAAGCAGCTTGAGGTTTATGGTTCATCGCCAATGATGCTAACAGGATCACAAAGTTTAAACGGATTTTTTATTGCCGGAGCCAATTACACCTTTAATTTGGATGAGAATGCAGAGTACCGTTTAAAACCAATTGTAAACTATTACAACTTTGTAACAGCACCTAAATTAATTGATGTATTGGTAAGTGCAAATTGGAATGATGTGGTATCGGTTACAACAGGATACCGCACACATGGTTCGGTGGTTGCTGGTTTAGGATTTAACTTTAAAAATGTAATGGTGGCTTATAACTATTATCACCATACAGGTAACTATAATAAACTTGCTCCAGCATCTAACGAAATTGCAATTGCCTTCAACTTCCGTAAACCAGAGCGTAGGGTAAAAACCCCAGAGGTGGTAAATGAGCAGGTTATTCAAGATCAAATTGATAAGGTTAACAATAAAATCAATGCATTAATTAACATTGAAAAAACCAATCCTGGTTTGGTTAATGTTAAAAATGAAATGACTAAGTTGAATAGAGATTTGGAAAAGATTTTAACCAAATACAAAATAGAAAACATCGATCAACTTAAAAAAATTAAGGAATTGCAAACCAATATTGAATTGTTAATTGCCAAATACAATGACAAGTAAAACCTTTAAATATATACTAGGTATTGGGCTTTTGCTTTTGGGGTTGAGTAATACACAAGCTCAAACCAAACGCGATAGCAGCAGTGCCGAAATTAGGCAACAAGCGCTTGAAATGCGCGAGAAGCTTAATAAATACATGGCCGATAAGTTGTTGGAAGAGCAGGTGAAAAAAGATCCGGGTGTTCAGTTTTTTTTCGACTCGATAAGTACAACTTTAAATAAACAGCAACAAGAAATAAACGATTTAAAGGAGCAGTTTGCTAATTTAGAGAAGTTACTTAATGAAGGTGCATACACCAACGGGACACCTAAACTTCGCCAAATACAAGATAGCATGATTGCCGATGTTGCACGTGGGGTGGCGTTTCATAGGGTAGGTGATAAACAATTAAACTTGTATTTTCCATTTGATAGGTTTGGTTTAACCAAAGACCAACGTGCCGAGTTACGCAGGTTTTTAAGTTCGCAAAAGGCCATTGTGGTAAAAGTAAATGGTTACACCGATTGGATGGGAACAGAAAAACACAATAAAGAACTAGCAGCCAACAGATGTGGTTCAATTGTTAAAGTAGTAAATGGGTTTAGAATCCGTCATAAAGTTTCAACCAATATTAATTGCAACAACAACGAGGTGTACAATGTACAAACAGCCAAATGGTGCCGCAGGGTTGAGGTAATTATTCAGTAATTATAAATTTACACGAAACAAAAACACCTTCTTGAGTAAATCAGGAAGGTGTTTTTTTTTTATGAAGTTAATTTTCTTTGGATTATAGTTGGTTGTAGGAGCTTTTTGTAGTTATGGCCCTATCTGGGTAGAAGCAATCGTTTGCGGTGAAACACCAACAAACAATCTTTACTTGCTAATGCTGTTACACTATGCGCTTGTAATGAAGTTGAACCAACCCCTTGTTGAACGGTTTGGTTGAAAGAAGTTCCAATTTTTGTTCAGGACGACCATCATTAAATAATTTTATTCCGCTACCCACTAAAACCGGAATCACCGATATGATAAACTCATCAATGAGGTTGTGTTTTAAAAGTTCGTTTACAATTTCTGCTCCACCATCACAAAATATATTTTTTCCATTTACTGATTTAAGTTTATTAACGAGTGTTGGAATATCCCCGGTATAAAATTTTACGTTTCCTATATCAGGTCTTGGTGTTCTTGTAATGATGTAAGCATCTTTATCAGCATGCGGGAAATCAAATCCCATTGAGATAACCTTGTCATACGTTTTACGACCAACAATCACGGCATCTATTGTTTTCACAAAATCTGAGTATCCGTAGTCTTCACCTTCTTGCTCTACTATAGAAAGAAAACTAAGGTCGTCATTGGGCATGGCGATATAACCATCCAAACTTGTTGCAATGTATAAAATTAACTTTCTCATCATGTTGGTTTTGTTGTGTTGCAACAATCCCAATTTTTAGCAATCCAAAATTGTACAATATTTACCCTGCTGTATTTTTGGAACGAAAGACTTTTGGTGTTAACCCGGTATACGCTTTAAATACCCGTATAAAATGAGCCTGGTCGTAGAAGCCTTGTTTGTAGGCCAATTCGGTGAGTTTAATGGTAGGGTTATTTTGTATGATAGAGATGGTTTCGCAAACACACTTAAGCGTGTAAAACTTATTAGGACTTACGCCCATCATCTTATTAAATGATTGTATGATTGATTTTTTTGAACGGTTTAATTTTTCAGCAAGTACAGCCAAGTCTTCGCGTTCTAAATCACTTACAATGTTGTGCATCGTTTCAGTCATCTTGCTCTTTTTAAGTGATTTAATCAGGGTGTGTTCTACCAATTCAAAAAAGTGAGTTGCCGAAATTTCTCCTTCTTTCAACTCATCGTTGAAATCGTGCAATATTGCGCTATTTGTTGTTTTGTTGTAGAGCTCTTTTGCGTTAATGCCAAATGCAGCATAAAGGCCCCAGGGTTTAAAAATTACACCGGCAGTAATATGTTTTCCAGTGGTTTTTACCATTAATGGTTCCGACTGCATACCGCTTAACCAATTTCGTTGGCGGTTTATTTGTCCATACTGATTTTGCACTTCAAATTGATCGCCCAGATTAAAGAATAATTCTTGGTTGATGGTTGGATTACATCGTCCATGATATTCATAATTATCACTCTTATTGTAATAAAAACAGTCTACAAATTCTTCTAAAGCAGATGTGGGTTTATATAGGGTGGTTAACATCATTTCTGTTTTTCTTACCAAATTGGTGGTGTTAGATAACGAAACCGTCATTCAATATGTGGTGTAAATATTACTATTTTTTACGGTAGAAACACGTCAATCTTTGTTTTGTAAAAAACTCAACACATACAAAACTTTTATAACAATACATGATTTTTTGTATTAGTCAATTCTATTCAAATTTATGTAAGAAACAAGATGCAAGAGTTGATCTCAATTAAACTCACATCCTGAAACAAATTTCAGTTATG
>CAZRVA010000051.1:0-17090 GCA_964603255.1 uncultured Chitinophaga sp. | reverse complement strand
AAGAAATCAATTTCATTGCCTATTGATTTAAACACACCACCTTGAATAAATTTCCAGCGGGTGTTTACACCAAACCTAATGTGGGTTGGGTTTTGCATGATGTTTTGGTTACGCAATACGCCAAAGCTGTAAATAAATTCTGGGCCTACTACAAAATCTTTTACTTTAAATACAGAACGTAAACCCACAGGTATGTTTAAGTGCAACAATCCATCGGTGCCTTCTTTGTTAAAGTATTTGGTTTCCCATCCCCACAAAATATTAATTGGTAAATTAATAGCAGGGCCTAATTGTATGTTGCGTATGTTGGTGTAACCTACTCCAAATTTTACACTATCGGGGTTAGCAAAATAATACTCCAAATGGTTTTCGGCTAAGTTTTTGGCATCGCGCACAAAAGTCATAGAAGCACCGTGCGAAACACCCATGGCATTGTAACCGTGGTTTAATAAACTCATGCTAAATGCTTTTAAAATATTATCGTCACGGTCTAACTCTTCACCATTACCAAACCAACTGTTACTGTTTTTACTTTTGGTTGGTTTGTAGTTGTAATTGTTGTTGTACACCACAGGTTTGTAAACGGTGTTGCACTCGCTGCCACTTGGCAAACCACCTTTACGTGCAGCAGCTTGTAGCAATGGCAACATCTCTCCTTTTTTAATGGCCGCAGCAGCAATAGGATCTTCTTTCTTTTTCTTATCGGCATCAGTAACCACATCGCTTCCTTCTTTATCTTGCGTTAAACGTAAGATTTTTGCTTCTACACGTCTGTTTAACTGACGGCCTTCATCGGTGCTGTTGCTGGCCACTGGAAATTTCTCGCCATAACCCACGGCCATAATTCTGTTGGGGTTAATGCCTTTATCGGTTAAATAGGTTTTAACACTATTAACACGGTCTTGCGATAAAGTTTGGTTCGATTCATCTCTACCAATACTATCGGTATGTCCGCCCAACTCAATTACAATATCACTGTTGCTTAAAATCTCATATAACTTGTCTAACTCTTTTTTAGAATCTTCGCGTAAAGATGCTTTACCCAAATCGAAGAAAATGTTTTTTAACTCGAAGGTTACCCCAATTTGTGCACGTTTAACATGAAAATCTTTTTGCAATTGTAAGTCTTCTGTGGTTTCGGTCATCCAATCGTATTTGGCCTGATACACTAAGGCATCCATTTCTTCAACGGCTGCTTTGTACGCCTTGGTCTGTTTTTCGTAGGCTTCAAAAGTTTCCCTTATTTTTTCGTTGTTGCTTTGGTTTAATAAACCCAACTGCATGTTTAAGCTATCCAATTTGTATTTTAAAGCATCTAAACGTGCACGTTGTACCGTAATTTTTTGTTGAAAGGTATAACGTTTCCTGTATTTATCAGGGTCGCTTAAATCAATAATTTCGCTGTAATACAAAAAGCCTTTCATATCAATTACCGCTAAGTACTTCTTGTTTAATGGCAATGCTGCCGAATAATATCCGGTACTATCGTTGCTGGTGGCTTTTGTTACAACAGTGTTTGTTGCCATATCAATAAACTTAATGTTTACTTGCGCTGCACTGTCTTTTTCGTTGTAAACGTTGCCATATAATTTAAACAATTGTTCAGGACGCATGCTGTATGGCATCAAAAACTTGTAGATATCAGCACCTCCGTAACCATCGGGAGCATTGCTACGCACCACATAAGCCAACTTACCCGATGCAGGAATGGATAAATCGGCATCACTATCCATGGTGTTGATGTATTTACCCAAGTTAACCGGAGTGCTCCAGTTGGTCCAGGTATCATCTAACCTGCGGCTCACAAAAATATCATCTTCACCAAATCCCGGATGTCCGTTTGATGAGAAGTACAAGGTTTTACCATCGGCAGCCAAAAAAGGAAACTTTTCGTTTTGATTAGTATTAATAGTATTACCTAATGATTTTGGTTTAGACCAACCATCTTCGGTTAAAAAGGTTACAAACATTTCACTGCTTCTTCCATCATCGTTGTTTGTACAGTAAATTACTGTTTTACCATCAGGGCCAACACAAGCCAACGATTCCCACTTTTTAGAGTTGATGGTACCACCAATGTTACAAGGAGTTGTCCATCCGGTTTCTGTTTTTACACTGTAAAACAAATCGCCACCACCAAAGCTGCCCGGGTAATTACCAAATAAAATGGCCACTTTTTCATCGGGCGAAATAGACAACAAACCTTCGTTGCTCTTGGTATTAAACTGATAAACTTGTTCAGGCTTTTTCCAGTTACCTTGTTCGTCTAACTTACTCGTAAAAACATCTTCGTTACCCGAACCACCAACACGGTTATCTGAAATAAAATATAAGGTTTTACCATCTTGTAAAATACGCGGTAAAAAATCTGCATCATTGCTATTAATAGTAGCGCCAAGGTTTTCAACCTTTACCATTTCATCATTGCGTTGCAACAACTCAATCCATTTATCGGCTTCGGCTTTATTGGCTGAGGGATATTTTTCTTTGTAGAGTTGTAGGGCTTGAATAGCTTCATCAAACTTTTGAAGCGCAAAGTAGCTTTTGGCTAAATTAAAATACAAGGCAGGATTGGTTTGTACTTCACGTTCGTAGGCAAATTGTGCCCGCGCGTAATCTTTGTCTTTAAAGTATTTGTCGCCATTTTGGGCAAACAAAAAAGTGCTAACGAGTAAGGCTAAATAAAAAAGTACATTTCTTTTCATACAGATTGGGTATTAGGTGAAACAAATTTGCATTTACTTGTTGGGTGATACCATACGTTGTTTTGCGTATTTATTATAAAAAAATCCCTGCCTAAAACCATTAGGCAGGGAAACGCTACAACCACAGAAAGGGGTTACTTGGTTTTAAAGCGCATTACTTTACTTCCATCTAGTTTGGTTACATATTCGCCATCCGGGCTAAAATATGGATACGACATATCTTTGGCTTTACTCAACAATGATCCCGTTTCCATATCAACCCTAACAAACTCTGATAGTTCAAATTGGCTTTTACCTGTCCACACATAAAATGCTTCACCAATTTTTTGGTAATCGAAACATTTACCTGTGCTGGCAGACATCATTACTTTGTTATCTTTTAATGAAATTAAAGCAACACCGGCACTACCTTGTAATAAAATTACATCTTTAGCATACAACTCTATGGTTTCGGGTTTACCAATTTTTAATGCTTTTACAGCTGTGCTGTATTTAACATTTCCGTCCTTATCAAACACATAAAAGTTTTTATCGCTGGCCACACAAATGGTTTGATTTACTTTAACTAGGTTAGTAATTGCTCCACTAAACTTATCGTTTAAGGCTTTCATTTTTGATGTTTCCCACAGCAATTTACCATCATTAATATCATAGGCACGTAAACCTGCATCACCTGCAAACTTAATTTCGGTTTTGCAAACATCAGGTCGGCCTTCCACACCGGGTATATAGGTTTCGGTACGTAAACGGCCACCAAACTGTGCAATTAAAACGCCATCAATAACCTGTAAACTCGGCACCACATCATCATTATCAAACTTAACACTTTGCCAAATTAAGCTACCGGTTTCTATGTTAAACTTTTTTATGTTGTATTGTCCTTTAGATAAATCGGCCACGTAAACACCAGTCTCATCAGTGTATGGTAAACCCGCACGACCAAGAGTTTGAGTACTTTTAAACAAACCAAAATCCATGTCGGTATTATCTAAGTCGGTTTGCCAAAGTAGTTTTCCGGTTTTAATATCAATAACACTCATGCCTTCATAAATCACAAAAATTTTATCTCTACTGTATACCAATTTTATATAGTCGCTTCCATTGCGGCCCATTGCATTAGCACATAACGATCGCACATATCTAATTTCAATATCGGTACTCCAGGTGTTGCTTCCATTGGCTTTAACCGTAACTTTTCCTTTTGCACCTTTACCAGTAGAGCCTACAATTTTTTTGGGTTGATAGTCTAACCAAACATCGGTTGAATGTTCATCAATTATCAAGGCATTTTTTTTAACCCAACGAATATCCTTTTCGTATTCTGCCCTAAGCCTTTTGTATTCTTGTTCGGTTATTTTTTCACCGGTTGCATCTTTAAAATAAGAGGTAATTACTTCGTCTTTACTTTCGCCTTTTACATCAACCCAAACAACATTTACTTGTTTATCCCAACTCCAATCTTTAGCTTTTTTCTGACCAAGTTTTTCTTTGTAATTAAGTTGCCAAAGTATTTTACCGGTAAGGCCATCCATCATGGCCAGTTCGTTGTTATTGCCACCTAAAATTAAGGTTCTATCATCGTTTATTAGCCTTGATTCTGCCTTAAGCGGGAACTCTGATTTCCAATCTTGTTTTACAGGAGATTGCGCTTGAACATTAAGCAAGTACAAAAACAAGCTGCATGTAACAAATAACTTTTTCATTTTTTTGTATTAGGGTTGATGTTTAATTGATGACTAATTTTCCGGTTTTTGATTCACCGTTGTTGGTTGTAAATTGGTAATAATACAATCCGCTTTTAAGTTGATTTAATTCCAAGGTATTTTGTCCAAATGCACATGTTGATTGCAACACAGCCTGACCACTAATAGTAAACAAAGTGATGTTACCTTGTTGGTTGGTATTAACAATTACACTACCCGCACTTGGGTTTGGATACACTGAAAAATAATCAGCTAATTTTATTTCTGATGTACCGGTTGTAACTTTGCTTTTCCAAAAAATAATGCCATCATCATCAGCTTGCATAATGGGATTCATTTCTGTAGCTGTTACCTGCCACCAAATTGCTGAGGTATCTCCATCGCCATTTACCTGCATTACACGCACCACATTATTATATGTTGAATCAGATGTTTGTAAAGTACCATAACCATCATATTTGGAGTTCAGGGTTTTTACAACCTGACCTTGTTTTTGGTAATCATCACTAAACGTGTTGCCGTAGTCTAAAGGAAACTCCAATGCGTTTCTAGATAATGTATAGATAGTTGAACCGCTTCTTCCTAAACCGGATGCTAGCTCTTCGAAAGAAGAAGATGACAGTTTAAAAATATTATAGCTAACTTGGGTACCAATGGTAAATTGTAATGCAAAGTTTGCATCAGGATAAGCAGAAGCATGTGGTGTTGCAGATGCGTTTACCAAACTTACCTCGCCAATTTTTGTGGTTGATGTTCCGGCAATACTCCAAGATGCGTTTGCACCACCGGGAATAATATTAGACATATTAGGATTAGCTACCATGAACAGCTCAAAGGATTTACCGGTTTGCATTAAAGAGCTTTGCAACTGAGGTTGGGCATGCAGGGTTGCGGATACTAAAAATAAAATAGGTGTATAAAGTGCTTTCATATGTTTTAGGATTTTGATTCAAAGTTGAACCTTAAACCTTTACAGCACCATAACATGAAATACGTATTTATGAATAAAAAAGCCTCCAACAAGTATTAAACTTAATGGAGGCATCATGCGTATTAAAAAAACAACTACTGGACTACAATAAATTTTTGAATGGATGAGTATTCATTATTGGAGACATGAACAAAATAAACGCCATTTACAAAATCTGAGGTATTTATCTTAGTTTGGTTTTTGTTTACTTGTTCGTAATAAATTTCTTTACCATTTATATCGGTTATACTAATGATTGAACCAACTGGAACTTGTGCTAAATTTAGCTCAAAATTTGCTGGGTTAGGATAAAGCACAAAAAAGTTGTTGTTACTTACCAACGATTTAATACCTGTTGTGAAATTAGATAAATAATATCCTTTACTGCTTACCAATAATCCGCTACCACTCCATAAACGAGAAAACGTGGCCACAGCAAAATGCACATCAGGTGCATACCAATTATAGGCACTGTCTATCCAAACTAAATTACCCAGCGTGTCATAATGGTGTTCTACTTTCCTTATTCTTAACGTATTATTATACTTTCCGTTGGGTGTTTTCAAACTTCCATATGCATCAGCCAATAATGTGTATGTACCAAGTAGTTTGGCTGTTAAAAAATTAGTATGGTTAATCGATTCAGATGAATCGGTGTAGGTTGAACCAAAAGTAAACGGATACACTAGCGATTTTACTGGCTTGGTATACTTAATGGACATAAAACTAGTATCTTGATATTCGTCCTTAATTTGATTCCATCCACCATCATATTGTTGTTCGTTAAGTGTATACGTATAGTAAGAATAAACGGTATATCCGGGCTGTAATAAACCTATTAGAGTATGGGTTGAGTTTGGGAAAGTTGAAAAGTAAGGTGTTGATTGGGCATTAAAAACGGTATTGAAAAAAAAGCCAAGCGAATCAGATCTTGAAAAATCCCAAGTTTGATTAGCTCCTCCGGGGCCAGGGTCGAGGTAGTTGGTTTGAGCTATTCTTACTGTTTCGCCAACTTGCATATTCGAGTTTGCTGCTGTTAAAAGTGGCATTTGGCAATAGGCCAACCCAACTGCAAAAATGCAGATAAAAGATAAAATTAGTTTTTTCATGGCATCAATAGGTTAATGTATAATATTAACAGCACTAAACGGTAAACTCTTAAAATTCGTATTTATAAGGGTATAAAAACAGAAAAGCAACGTCTAATAAAAAGACGTTGCAATTGCTGTTAGGGTTTAATGCTTAAGTTTAAATAGGGGGTAAAACTTAACTAAAGCGAACTATATGAAACTTCAAACACACTCAAATTTATCTTACAACAGAGTCTACTATTCCAATAAAAAATAGCACTAATAAAACAGTAATAGTAATTGATACATTAATTAACACACGCGAAGGATCTGTTATTAGGTTATCGCTGTTTGGTTTAACTAAATCTAATATTTTATTTATTTTATTATTCATTTAAATTTTAAAACCACAATACAAAGTAATAACATGTACATACAATATTTTTACAAAGTGAACAAACGCATGCAAATGGTTTATGAAATAACACGAAAAGTGTATGAAATAAATTTTGCGATAGTATATTTACGGCCAATAGTAAAAACTTAAATGATGCAGAAATTTAAATGCCTAATAGCTGATGATAGCCTTATTGAACGCGATGCGCTACAAATGCTTTTGGAAATGACCAACAGAATTGATGTGGTGGGTATATGTGCTGATGGAGCTGAGGCCAGGAGTTTTTTACTTAACAACGAAGTAGATATTGTTTTTACCGATATTGATATGCCTAACCTTAACGGGCTTGATTTGTTACGAAGCTTAAAAAAGTTTCCGGCATTTGTTTTTACAACTTCTTATCCAGAGTATGCTGTTACAGGTTTTGAACTTGATGCGATAGATTTTTTGGTGAAACCCTTAACTTTTGATCGTATTGCACGTAGTGTTGATAAGGTGATTGAATACATAACCATGAAACAAAAACATGAGGCCAACGACATATCCAAACACCAAAATGAAACGGTGCCAAAATCGGAAGAATATATTTTTATACGCGAAACACCCGATTTGGTTAAAGTAAAGTTTAATGATATTGCCTACATTGAAAGTATGGGCGAATTTTCTAAATTATTTACGATAAGCGACAAAAAACACGTTACGCTGGTAAGCCTTAAAAATTTAGAAGCTCAATTACCACAAGCAATATTTATGCGCATACACAAACAATACATCATTAATTGCAACAACGTAAGCGCTATTGGCAGTAACGATGTAACCATAAACAATACTAAAATACCCTTAAGCAATACTTACAAACAATTGCTGCTTGATAGGGTTGTAAATAACAAAGTACTGAATAGGTTTACCAATAAAAACTAATGGTTAAATTTTAAAGTAAAGCACGCCCCTTTTGTTTCATTGTTAGATGCCAAAACACGTGCATTCATCAGTTTTGCAAAACTTTTGCATAACATTAATCCAATACCTGTACCTTTTTCTTTATTAGTACCTGCTTTACTTTCAAGCGGATTATTGGTTTCCTGTGCATTAAAATTAGAAATCCAATCTTGCGTTAATCCTACACCATCATCACAAACCATAATTGATTTATAGCCATCTTGTGTTTTGTTGCTAATGGTAATTTCGCCACCATTCGCTGTATACTTTATGGCATTACTCAGCAGGTTTCTAATAATTAATGTAGTCATGTTTATATCGGCCGTTAATGGCATTGATGATGTGTTATCTACTATTTTAATTTGTTTTCTATCGGCTTCGGCACTCAATATTTCTAACACCGATTGGGTGGTTTGTTTTACATCAAACACTTCGTTAACGGGCTTGTAGCCGCGCATTTGCGAGTGTGCCCAATTTAACAAATTGTCCATCATATCGGTGGTATAAAACAATTTATGCTTTAAATCTTTCGTGTAAATAATCATTTTTTCGGGCGATAAGTTTTGGTGTTCTAACAACTGTATGTATGACAATAACGAACTAAGTGGTGTACGCATATCATGACTAATAACGCTAAACAACCTATCCTTTACTTTATTTACATCCTCTAAATTTTGTTTTTGCTCTTGCAGTTCTTGCTTTTGTACCAATATTTTTTTATTAAGTTTTATGGTGCGTATTTGTGTGATTACAATTACTAAAATTACAACAACCAATAAAACAATAGCAAAACTCAGGTATAGGTTTATCTTTTTTCTGCTGGTAATTTCTGCATCTTTTAAATCTGATTTATATTTAATTAATGCCTCGTTCTGCCCTTCGTTATAACGCTCTATCTGCAGTGTCGTCAGGCTTTCAGCAAGTTCTTTATAAAGCGATAGTTGCAATTTTTCATCACCAATACTTTCGGCCATCGCTGCATACGATTCTAAAAAACCACAATACTTTATTTTTCTTTCCGATTGTTTAATTAGCGGTTTAAAAAAAGCACAGTAATCCATAAAATCCCGCTTAATGGCTAAACCTTCTTGCGTATTTTTAAGTTGTTTGATGCAATCAATACTTTTAAATATTTCTTCAACAGATATTCTATCAGCATTTATTTTTTGGGCATAAAACAGTGCCTTGTTTCTTAATCTAATAATCTCCATCCCACAAGTATCGTTTCCACTTTTTGCGGCCTTAAAAGCGGCTATACTATTTGCAATTTGGTAATAATGCATCCAGCTTCTATCATCGTTATGCTTTTCTATGCGTGTTTTGTATTCGTTTAAATAGTAGGTAGCCGAGTCCAGATTTTTTAATCCAAAATGACATACGGTTAAACTATGTACCAACACATCTGCCAGTGGCGCCTCAATGTCTTTTACGTACCAATAAGCCTTTTGTAAGTGTGGTAGTGCAAGTGTAAACTCGTGCTTGTCAGAAAAAAATCCACCAATTGCATTTTCTACCATGCCTTTATAAATTGGCGAAGGAAAATCATTAATTCGTTTTGATGCCTCAATAAAATAATGCAAGGCACTATCTTTTAAATAATCGTCACGCTTATAATACGTAAATCCTATTTGATATAGCGCAATTGCATAAGCAGATTTAGTTGATTCGCCATCGTAGTTTAAACATTTTTTATACCAATAAATGCTTGAATCTGTGCTGGAGTAAGTATTGCCAATATTAACGTACACATTAATTATGTTTAGCGTGTCGTTAAGTTCTGATGCAGTTAGTAAGCCACTTAAATATATTTCTCTTGCTGCTATATGTTTACCTAAGTTTAAAAGTGCAGTAGCCTTTACATCATTTAAAGCCATGATAACCCTTTTAGCATTGCATTTGTTGGTAATGTTTTGATACTTGGCAGAAACGGCTAGGGTGCTATCAAACAATCCTTGAAAATTTAGCACATACATAAGCCTTAAAACAGCGGTTGAAGCTTTGTTGTAATGGTTTGCTTTTAAAGAAAAATTTAATGCTTGATTTGCCGCATTCCAAGCAGCAGATGCATCACCAATTTTTAAAAGGTACATTACTGCACTTAGCTCTATATTAGCCTTTAGCGTATCGTTACCTAGTTGACTACTTTTTAATCTTGCAGTTTTAAGTAAGCTTTCAACTTCAGCATTTGCAAATTTTGAATGATTTGACAAGTCAGTATTTAACTTTACAACATCATGATACAGTTTGCTGTTTTGTGCAAAACAAAGGGCAGAAAATAACAATAATAGGTAGGTAACAGCAATTGATTTTAAGGACATTTTTCTAAATAAAGATTTAAACAAATAAGCAAAATAAATTGCTATAACTCAAATATTTTTATGAGCTAACAGCTAATGCTATATACACAACCTACTGTTTAAACACCTTATTAATGGCCTCTATTTTTGAATTTACATGCAGCTTAACGTATATATTACGAATGTGGGTACGCACGGTATCTTGGCTAATAAAAAGCTGATCGGCAATTTCTTTGTAGCGATATCCTTTTGACAACAACCCTAACAATTCCATTTCGCGTTTGGTTAATTCTTCGGATGTTTTATTTACTTTGGGCTTATTAAATGATGCCACAACTTTACGTGCAATTTGTGCATTCATGGGCGAACCACCGCTTACCAAATCCTTTATGCAATCAACCAATTGTGCCGGAGAAGTTTTTTTGAGCAAGTAACCTGTTGCACCTGCTTCTAATGAGCGAAATATTTTATCATCATCTTCAAACACCGTAAGCATCATGAATTGTGTTTCGGTGCATTTTTCTTTAAGTAATTTAATGCAATCAATGCCATTCATTTCGGGCAGGTCAATATCCATTAAAACAACGTCAGCACAATGTAAGGGTAAAATTTTAAGCGCTTCTTCGGCTGAAGAGAATGTTTGTCTGCACTCCAATTCATCAACCCCATTCACAATCATCATTAAACCTGTTCTGATATCGTGGTTATCTTCTACTATTGCAACTTGTATTTTAGACATAATTTAATGATGTAAATTAAAGATAAAACGTTTATACTTCTAATCGCATAAAATACGTATTATCTAACTTGCCAAATTAAAATAGTTGTGGTGCCTTTTCCAATTACCGATTGAATTTGATAATCGCCAAGTATTGCCTCCATTCGCTTTTTCATGTTTATTAATCCATTACCAAAACGTCTGTTGTTTTGTAAATCAAACCCCAAACCATCGTCTGTTATTGTTAACTTGGCCATTTGTTGCTCAAAACTAAATGTAATATTTACATGTTTAGCTGTGGCATGTTTTAAGGTATTGTTTAATGTTTCTTTTAAAACCAAAAACACATTTCTTCTCTCTTGTTGGTTCATCATTATTCTTTGGTTTACATCACCAATCAATACCTTACATTTAATTTCTGTATCATCAAAAAAATCAAGTGCATATTCTCTGATGTATGTCAATAAACTCTCTAGGGTGTCATTATTCGCATTCATGGTCCAAACAATTTGCCCCATATTATCCACCAACTCTCCTGCTGTTTGTGATATTTTTTCAATTTTACGTGTCAGTTCATCATTACTTTTTACAGCAGGTTTTAACAACTCTGTCATAATAGCTATTTTGGATAATCCGCTTCCCAAATCATCATGCATATCTTTTGATATACGTGTACGTTCTTTATTTACAGCTTCTAACTCTTTTAGTCTAATTTTTAATTTACGTGTACTCACATACCTAATTGTTAGAATTGAAACTGCTGCAACAACTGTTATCAAAAGTGCAAATGCCCACCAGGTTTGCCACCATGCCGGTTTTATAGTAATGGTAATTAATTTGTGTGGCTCACCCCATACACCATCGTTATTGCAAGCCTTTACCCAAAAAACGTACGTTCCGGTACTTAAAGAGGTATAGCGACTAAAATGTCCGGCACCGCTATAAACCCAATTTTCATCAGCACCTTCTAATTTATACTGATATCTATTTTTTTCAGGATTGGTGTATTCCGTTGCGGCAAAATCAAACGAAAAAGTATTTTGCTCATGAGTTAACGTTAAAGCATTAAGCATAGCTGCATTTCCATAACGCTCAACTTCTTTGTCTTGAATTTTTAGTTGTGTAAGTACTACATTAGGCTTGCTGTTATTAAACCTTACCTCGTTAGGATAAAAAGCATTAAAACCATTTATACCACCAAAAAATAGCTCACCACTATTGCTTTTAAAAAAACTTCCGGTGTTAAACTCGTTAGATTGTAAACCATCATTTTCGTCAAAGGAAATTACTTTTTGGGTTTTGGTATGATAGCACATTAAACCCTTATTGCTACTTAACCAAAGTTCGTCATCATTACCCTTTAAAACACCATATAAATAATTATTTGATAGCCCTTGTTGTGTTGTAATTACCTGATGGGTATTTGTTTTTAACTGATACGCTATTAATCCTTTTTCAGTAGCCATCCAAAGTATATTGGTAATAGTATCTTCATAAAAACTCTTTACATTATAACCATTCAGCAGTTCCTTTTTCACCACAAAAACTCCATTCACCCTTTTTATTTGTAACAAAGTACCGCCAAGTGTGCCAAGCCAAATAATACTATCTCGCGTTTGATGCATCTGCGTACACATGTGTGTGGATACTTCTTCAATACGTTTAGTTGAAACAACATCATTTGAAGAAACCTTTACTAAAAATAAACCATGTAAAGTGCTTACCAAAACTTCATGTTCAGATAGTTTAAGAAAGTGGGTTACTTGGTAGGTAGAAGGATTAGATGGTACATTTTTTAATGAGTTTAACTTACCCCTTTGTAAAGTGTTTACATCAACCACAAAAACTCCGGCCATACAACCTACCAGTACCTTGTTTTTATTAAGTGGAATAAAACTACTTACAATATTAGCATTGGGTTCGTTGCGCGTAATTTTTTTAACCTCGTCTGTTTTCCTGTTCCAAATATGTATGCCATCGTTATGGGTACCTATCCAAATATTTTGGTTTGAATCCTCATAAAAACATTTTATAAAGTTGGTGCTTAACTTAAACTTGTTGTTATATCCCGCTCGGTAAAGCCTAAATTTATTGGTAGCTAAGTTTAGTTTTGAAATACCTTGTCCATCGCAGCCAATCCATAAATTTTCTGATTGATCGATGAACAAACGCGTGGTAATATTTGAACCTAAACTTTCTGCATTATTCGGATAATGAATATAGTTGGTAAGTGTTCCATCTTTTTGATATCGGTATAAACCCGAGTTGTTGCTGCTTATCCAAACGTTACCTAACTTATCAATTACTGCGTTATGAAATAGCTTTGTTTTATCGTCAATCAAAACCTTATAGTTACCCGTTTTAACATTTAAACGTACCACAAAACTTTCGGTGGTAACCAATACATCATCATTTACATTACACTCTGCAAAGCCGCTAAATAAAGTAATCCCACGCTTTTTAAACTCGTTGTGCAGGAAAAATTTAACCTTGTTTGTATTGATGTTATAACAAGCTATGCCTTCACTTAACGAATACCATATTCTATTCTTGCGATCCATTTGCGCGTGTCTGAAAAAGGATTTCTTATTATATGGATCAGTTAGTGCAATTTTTTTTAGATGCTTGTTTTGTAGGTTGTAAACATAAATGTATGCGTGGCAATCAAAGAGATAAAGATTGTTGTTTACAATGCCCAATACCAACATCATTTTATTAAATCCTGTGGTATCGTTTTGCGGATAGAACAACTCAATTTTATCCTCTTTGGCCTTGTAGCGTACTACACCTGTTCTTCCGCTAAAATAAATATCATGATTTGATGCTTCGGCCGCACCATTATCATAAAAATTACCGTTGCCTTTTACACGTGGATTAAATTCTGTTTTATACACCTTAATGGTATGTCCATCATATCGGTTTAAACCATCACCTGTACCTATCCAAATAAAACCCTTACTATCATCAAAAATATTATAGATAGAACTTTGTGAAAGCCCATCAGACAAGCCAATACGACTAAACCGCAGTTGCTGTGCCGATACATCAAGCAACAGCAATAAAAATACGTACAACAAGAGAAGATGTAATTTCATACATTGGGCGATAGGTATTCAATATTACATATTTTTACAAATAACCATGGTTAATTAGTTAAGGTCGCATCATTACTATACACAAAAAGCAACGTTTATTGCGTTGCTTTTTGTGTTATTGGGTTTATAACAAATTTATTTATTGCTTTATTACCTTTTTAATGGTTTCAATGCCACCTTCGGTGTATTTTAATAAATAAACACCAACCCTTAAATCGCTCATGTCTAATTGTACTTCGTTACCAAACTTTTCAATTTCTTTTTGCATCACCACTTTACCCATAGCATCGCTTAGTTCTATTAATACACTACCATTTTCTAGGTTGGTTTTAATGTTTAATAGGTTGCGTGTTGGAGTTGGGTATACCACTACATCTGCAATTGTTGTTTTGTTATTTAACGATATCATTTGGCTGTATGCTATTGCATTATTTTGGTCAACTTGCTTTAACCTATAATAGTATAATGCAGGCTTTTCAAATGCATTTACATCAGTATATCCATAGTTATTTAATACTGCTGATTTTCCTTTAGCATTTACAAATCCAAGTTCCTGCCACGAGTTTTTATCGTTAGAGCGTTCAACTACAAAATAACTGCTGTTTTTTTCGCTTGCTGTTGTCCATTTTAGTTTGGCATCTAAGCCCGCTCTTTGTCCTTCAAACGATGCTAATTGAACAGGTAATACTCCAACCTCTGTGAAAATTATTTTAAATCGAGAAGCTCCTTTTGATGTGGCACTGCTTGTAATGGTAAAGGTGTAATTGCTTATCAAACGTAAGTTTACAGTGCTGTTTGTAAATGCATCATGCAGTATTACCGAATATAAATTATCTACAGTTTCAATACCATCAAAGTTTAAAGTGTATGTTCCATTTGCAGCTTCTACATATAATTTAACGGTATCTGTTTTACTTGTTAGCAGTGGGCGTGTGTTGTATTGCAAAAGATGACCATTATTGTTTTCTATTGATGAAAAGTTAACAACAGAGTTGGTCATCTTAATTGCATCTTCTGTAACTTGGTAATTACTATCTGCACCTTGGGCAAATACAATCGATAACAAATCTGAGTTAAAGGCATCTTTTATCATGCGTGCATTTATTTTACTGTTTGCTGTTTTAAAATAATTGCGTGGCGCACTTGTTTGTTTGCTGTTTTCTGTAAATGTTATGGTAGGGTTTGGCCCTATTGCTTGTACAAAAAATGCTTGTCCACTTGCTATTAATGTATCTCCTAAGCCAGCAACATAACTACCGCTAACCACATCAAACGAATAATAAAATGGCGACAAATTAGTTTTACTTACATTTTTCCAATTAATTGGCGATGGATATGGATTGCCGATTAAATTCCAACCATCATTTTCAATATATCCGGTATTAGTATAAGTAACCAACGGAGAAATGTTGCCTTTATTTATTGGTTGATTTGAAAAGTCGATGGTAATTTGGTTTTGTGCAGGGTAGGGAGTATTCCACCAGTTTGTGAGGCTACGGTCGCCTCGTACAAATACGCTTGCTCCTTGTGCCGAATTTAGTGTATTGTAAATATTGGAAATTGGTTTCCAGCCTCTGCCTCCTACTGTGCTTTCTTGATAAGTATAAATGGTGTTACCATTGCTTGGCGAAACATCAAATCCATTTGTTGCTCCACCCGGGCCAGTAATGTACATATTATCAAGTAGCTGCGAGTGGGTATGGTTTTGTAATGGAGATGCCAACAAACGCGACCTACGTGTTACTGCTGGTATGTAACGTTGTGCTGTTACATTTCCAATAATATCTGCCGTTACCGGAATAGTACCAATATAGGCCGTACCAGATGCATCTGACAATAAAATTAAATTGCCGTTAGCGTTTAATGTGCCATTAACCAACGTTACCGATTCTACAATGCCAATCTTATTTCCTAACACCACACTTCCTGATGTAGGACTTGACCCTCGATTAATAGTTAGATTTTTTAAACGTGCCGTACTCGAGTCAAATTTTATTTGCATGCCATTTCCGGTGCCGTTTATAATTAATGATGATGTTGCGCCTCCTTTTAAGCTACCATTGCCTGATACATTACCATTAATTGTTAATATTTTTCCATTAATATCCATTGTTTTCCCCTCTGGTATATATAAATTATTAATGGTTAAGTTGTTATTTAAAACGGGATGATTGAGTGTATTGCTATCAATATTTAAGCTAATTGTACCTACTGGCACAACGCTGTCATCCCAATTACTTTGCATGTTCCAATTGTTTGATGTGCCACCAATCCACCTGTTGGCTTCACGTCCTTCGTATGCACCAATGTCGGGCGGATTGCTGCGCAAAATACCAGTAATATCATATTCTAAACCGCTAATGCTTGCCCCTAGTTTATAATTCCCCATAGCAGGTCGTAAACTATCTATACCTATAAAAAGCAAACTTTCATTATAGCTATTTTTTTCTCTGTTATCACCTAAAATTGCTTTAAATGCTTCTAATGTTTGTGCCCTATGAGTGTTATTGTCTTGATTTGAATAAACAAGGTTTGTTGTTGATGGTGTACCCACATAATACAAATTATTATTGCTTGATGAGTGGAAGGTTGTTAGGTTAGTATTATTACGCCTAAGTCCTCTTACTTCGCCATAAGTTGATGCATTGTATAAAATATTATTCCTCATAATTTGCATCCCTGAAGTGTTAGAGTATATACAAGAGCTTCCAAATCCAACTCCACCAGTTGTACAATTTAAATAAATAGTATTATGATAAACATTAACTATACCTTGAACATACATGCCTAATACCCCATTGGGGTGTGTAGAGTTTGGAGCAGTAATATTTTGTACCACATTATTATAAATAGTTGCCGGTGTTGATGCCCCAATTTTTCTTATCCCACTCATATCTAATGTCCCTGTAATTGTAAGATTGGCTACTATATTACTTTCAATAACCGTTTCGGCTGACGCATATATACCATGTACATTACCATTAGAAACAAGGTTAAACACCCTGTTTTTACTTATTAAGGTGTTAGCACTATTGGTAAATATTCCGTACACAACCCCTGTTGCACCTGCAGAATTGCTTATGGCATTCGCTCTAACAATAGGCGCTGCTTGACCGTTAATTGAAATACCGGCTGATGTTGTTGACGATCCATTATAATTACTTACCGTATTGTTTTGTATAATTAAGCCTACATC
>CAZRVA010000050.1:0-17343 GCA_964603255.1 uncultured Chitinophaga sp. | reverse complement strand
TTTATTTCCTGCGTATCACATCGCAAGGACAAACAAGCACGGTAAAGGTTGTTAAGCAGTAAATAAGAACTTTTATTAACGCAAACAGGCCACCCATGGGTGGCCTGTTTTGTATAGTTTATCTAAAAGATTAAGCGTTGTTTTCTGTACTTGGTGCTGCGCCTTCCGGTTTGTTTTCAGGACGTGGAGGACGAGGTAACAATACTTTACGTGATAATTTGTACTTACCTGTTTTCTTGTCTACTTCAATCAACTTCACTTTTACTTCTTCGCCTACTTGTAACACACCTTCCATGCTTGGTAAGCGGTTCCAGCTAATTTCGCTGATGTGCAATAAACCATCTTTGCCCGGTAAAAACTCTACGAATGCACCAAAATCAACTACAGTTTTTACTTTGCCTACATACTCATCACCCACAACAGGAACAGCCACAATACCTTTAATGATGTTAACAGCTTTACGCATGCTATCGCCATTAGTTGCAGCTACCTCTACAATACCTCTGTTATCCACTTCGGTAATGCTTATGGTAGCACCGGTATCTTTTTGTATACCTTGAATTACTTTACCACCAGGACCAATTACTGCACCAATAAAATCTTTATCGATAATAATGGTTTCAATACGAGGAGCATGTGGTTTGTAATCATCATTAGGTTTGCTGATGGTTTTATTCATCTCGTTCATAATGTGTAAACGACCTGCGTTAGCTTGTTTTAAAGCTTCCTCAACCATTTCCCATTTCAAACCATTGATTTTAATATCCATTTGGCAAGCAGTAATACCTTTTGCAGTACCCACTACTTTAAAATCCATATCACCTAAGTGATCTTCATCGCCCAAAATATCAGTTAAAATTGCGTATTTACCTGTATTTTCATCGCTAATCAAACCCATTGCCACACCACTTACAGCACCGCTAATTTTAATACCTGCATCCATTAAAGCTAACGAACCGGCACAAACTGTAGCCATTGATGATGAACCATTAGATTCTAAAATATCACTTACAATACGAATGGTGTAAGGGCTTTCGGTTAACGGTGGTAATACGCGTTTTAAACCACGTAAAGCTAAGTTACCATGACCAATTTCTCTACGTCCAGGACCACGATTTGGTTTTACCTCACCGGTTGAGAATGAAGGGAAATTGTAGTGCAATAAGAATTTAGCATAACCTGCATTCATTGGTGCATCTAGCAATTGCTCATCCAACTTAGTACCTAAAGTTACTGTAGTTAATGATTGTGTTTCGCCACGTGTAAACACAGCGCTACCATGTGCAGCTGGCAAGTAACCAACTTCACTCCAAATGGGACGAACCTCATCTAATTTACGGCCATCTAAACGTGTTTTTTCGTTTAAAATCATGGCACGAACTGCATCATACTCCACATCGTGGAAGTATTTGTTCATTAAAAATTTATCAGGTTGTGTTTCGCTACCTTCCGGATAAAACTGTGCTACGTAGTCTTTACGAACCGCTTTAAATGCTTCGCTACGCTCATTTTTACCTAGAGCACTTTTAGCAATAGCTAAAATTTTATCGTAAGCAAACTCACGAATGTGCGCTGCTAAAGTTTCATCGCTACGTTCGTGGTTATATTCACGTGCAGGCTTGCGTCCACCCAACATCTCACATAACTCCCACTGTGCTTTACATTGAAGTTTAATAGCTTCGTGCGCAATTTTTAAAGCAGCTAACATGTCTGTTTCGCTTACCTCGCTGCACTCACCTTCCACCATGTTTAAATCGTGCTCGGTACCGGCAACAATTAAATCCATGTCAGCGTTAGCCAATTGGTCGATGTAAGGATTTAACACAAACTCACCATTTATACGTGCAACACGTACTTCAGAAATAGGTCCGTTAAACGGAATATCACTTACCATTAAAGCAGCCGAAGCAGCTAAACCTACCAAGCAATCAGGGTTTAAGTTTTTGTCTGATGAAATTAACTGTAACATTACCTGCGTATCGGCATGGTAATTTTCAGGGAAAAGTGGGCGTAAGGCACGGTCAACAATACGGCTAACCAATACTTCGTAATCACTTAATTTTGCTTCGCGTTTGTGGAAACTACCCGGTATGCGGCCAACAGCTGCAAACTTCTCTTGGTAATCAACTGTAAGTGGCATAAAATCCACGTCTTCTTTGGCTTCACGTGCTGAAACTGCTGTAGCAAGAATCATTGTGTCGCCCATTTTTACTACAACCGCCCCGTCTGCCTGACGAGCTAAGCGGCCTGTTTCGATTGAAATGGTTTTACCACCTATTTCAAACGTTTTTGTAATTGCTGTACTCATTTTTCTTTTAATTTTACAGGGCCTATTCCCTGCAAGGTTTATTATTTGTTTTAACTCTTAAGTTTCTATTTGGGGCGCTAAGTTAGCTTATTAGCGGAGTATTTTGGGTTGATAAATCCCTGATGTTTCGTGCCGGAATAAAAAACACAAAAGCAGAGGCTGATGTTGCCCCTGCTTTTGTAAAATTTTTACGATAACCACGCGGCTATTGATACCGTTTGATTTGTCGTAGCGTCCATCAATAATATCATTATTTACGGATTTCTAATTCTTTAATGATAGCCCTGTAACGGAAGATATCGTTTTTCATTAAATAATCTAACAGAGCGCGTCTTTTACCTACCAATTTCACAAGGCTTAACTCAGCTGAATAATCTTTCTTATTCACCTTTAAGTGGCCCGTAATGTGATTAATACGGTGTGTAAATAATGCGATCTGACTCTCAGCTGAGCCAGTGTCTGTTTTAGACTTGGCTTTACCGTACTTTTCGAAGATTGATTGCTTCGTTTCTGTGGTCAAATACATAATTTAATTGTTTATTGTTTAATAAAATGAGCCGCAAAATTATACAAATAATTGATACTTGCAAACTTGTATTCCATTTGCGAATTGGTTGTTTGTCTCCCAAGGCCTATTTAGTTTTTGGGGTGATAAGTTTTGCGATTAACATAAAACCATTGATTTGTATGAGTTTTAGAAGTTGTTTCACAGAGTTGCTCAGAGTAGCACAAAGTTACACAGAGGGCTGCGCTCCACCAATCTTTTTATAATAGACCGAGTGATTTAGCCTAATAATATTGGTAAGCGTTGTTTCACAGAGTTGCTCAGAGTAGTAAAAAGCTAAACAGAGGGCTGCGCTCCACAAATCTTTTTAAAACTGCTGTTTCTCATATCACATTGCTCTGTGAACCTCTGAGTATACTTTGCGTACCTCTGTGTAATAACCACCAGGCATTCGTTTATAACTACAATACCAGTCTTTTAATTCCATCTTTCATTCTTGAAACGTGAAAATTAAGTAACAATCCTAGTGGGTAGTTACCTAAGTTTAAGGTAAGTTAAAACTTGGGCATTATGTACATCAGTAAACGCCTCAACGGTCTTTATTTCTATCACAAGTTGATCTTCAACAAGCAAGTCAATTCTATATCCATGGTCTAGCTTAACCTCTTTGTATACAATTGGTAAGGTCAACTCCTTTTTAACCCGTAATCCACTTTCCTTAAGTTCATAATATAGACATTCTTGATAAGCTGATTCTAAAAGTCCAGGGCCAAGTGCTGTGTGTACCTTAATTGCGCAGCCTATAACTTGGGCAGAAAGTTAGTTGAGTTCCATAGTTTGGTTATTTTTAAAAATTAAATATAACAAAAAAGCAGCACAACATGGTTGCACTGCTTTTTTGTATTTTAATACTAATTCACTAAGCTACTTCAGTTTTTACCAACGGTTTATTGGCCAACAATGAAAGTAACTGACCTAATTGATCTCTTAAATTGGTACGATTTACAATCATATCAACAAAACCATGTTCTAGTAAAAACTCTGAGCTTTGGAAACCTTTAGGTAAATCTTTACCAATGGTTTCGCGAATTACACGAGGACCAGCAAAACCAATCAATGCTTCAGGTTCGGCAATATTAAAATCGCCCAACATGGCAAAAGATGCAGTAACACCACCTGTGGTAGGATCGGTTAGTAAACTGATGTATGGAATTCCATCTTGCGCCAATAAAGCAAGTTTAGCCGATGTTTTAGCCATTTGCATTAAACTAAAGGCGGCTTCCATCATGCGTGCACCACCCGATTTTGAAATAACCATAACAGGCATTTTGTGCTCGCGACCATAATCAATGGCACGCGCAATTTTTTCGCCCATTACGCTTCCCATACTGCCACCAATAAAGTTAAAATCCATACAGGCAATTACAATTGGAAAACCATGAATATTTCCAGTTCCAACACGCATAGCATCCGTCATGCCACTTTTTTTCTGGCTTTCGGCCAAACGCGATTTGTAATCTTTGGTATCTTTAAACTCTAATGGATCGGTAGGTTGTATGTTGGCAAAAAGTTCGGTGTATTTGTGCTCATCAAACAAAATCTCGAAGTATTCTTTCGAACCAATTTTATCGTGATACTGGCAGCTAGGGCAAACGTATTTATTCGCCTCGTGCTCGGCCGTGGTAATGGCTTTTTTACAACGCGGACATTTATGCCACAACCCATCAGGCACTGATTTTTTATCCTCGGTTGATGTGGTTATACCTTCTTTTACACGTTTAAACCAACTCATATTTTTTAGTTTTTGAGACGAATAATTTCAATCTCTGTATTAAAACAAATTGGTTGGTTGGGCATCATATCAACCCAACCAACCAATGTATAATTAACTTAATTAAGCTAAAGTAATGGTGTTATCCAAGTAAACATCTTGAATCGAGTTTAACAACGCGATACCTTCGTTCATTGGTTTTTGGAATGCTTTACGGCCAGAAATTAAACCTTGACCACCGGCACGTTTGTTAATTACTGCTGTAGTAACTGCTTCAGCTAAATCGCTTGCGCCTTTACTTTCTCCGCCCGAGTTAATTAAACCTTGACGACCCATGTAGCAGTTTGCCACTTGGTAACGAGCCAAATCAATTGGGTGGTTTGATGATAATTCAGTGTATACTTTGTTGTGTGTTTTACCAAAGTTTAATGCAGTGTAACCACCGTTAACTGTAGGTAATTTTTGTTTGATGATATCTGCTTGAATGGTTACACCTAAGTGGTTTGCTTGTCCGGTTAAATCGGCTGCAGTGTGGTAGTCTACACCGTCTTTTTTAAATGAACCGTTACGTAAGTAGCACCATAAAATAGTAGCCATACCTAACTCGTGTGCGCGCTCAAAAGCAGCAGCAACTTCTTGGATTTGACGAGCTGACTCATCGCTACCAAAGTAAATTGTAGCACCTACAGCCACAGCACCTAAGTTCCAAGCTTCTTCAACTGAACCAAACATAATTTGGTCGAATTTATTAGGGTAGCTTAAAAACTCGTTGTGGTTAATTTTTACAATGAAAGGAATTTTGTGTGCGTATTTACGTGAGCATGAAGCTAAAACACCGTAAGTTGATGCAACTGCATTACAACCACCTTCAATAGCTAACTCCACAATGTTTTGAGGATCGAAGTATTTAGGATTTGGTGCAAATGATGCTCCTCCACTGTGCTCAATACCTTGATCTACAGGTAAAATAGAAACGTATCCGGTATTAGCCAAACGACCTGTACCGTAAATTTGTTGCAAACTGCGTAATACTTGTGGGTTACGGTTACTTTGTCCGAAAATGTCGTTAACAAAAGTTGGGCTTGGAGCGTGAATATGCTCTTTGCTAATGGTTTTACATTCGTGCTTTAATAAGCTGTCGGCATTTGCGCCTAATAATTCAACTATGTTGCTCATGTTACTTGATGTATTATGTTTGCAAACATAAACTTTTTTTGCAAACTCAAGGTATGATTACAGTAAAGTTGGTTGAAACGCCCGAAGAGCTAAACGAAGCGCACAGCATTCGAAAGGAAGTGTTTGTAATAGAGCAAAATTGCCCGGAAGATATTGAGTGGGAGTTTGAAGAGGAAAGTCATCATTACGTTGCACTGATTAACAACAAGATAGTAGGCACAGCACGTTGGCGCGAAACCGAAAAAGGATATAAACTAGAGCGTTTTGCGGTGAGTAAAGATTTTAGAAATCAACAAGTTGGGGCTGCATTACTAAAACGTATTATTGCTGATGTGCCACAAAACGAAAAACCGGTTTACCTGCATGCACAATTGGCTGCCAAAAACTTTTATCTACGTCATGGACTTAAACCCAAAGGAGATCACTTTTGGGAAGGCGGTATTGAGCATGTGAAGATGTATGTGAGGTGAGGTTTGATTTCGTTGAGGATTATGTCCAATTCAACCTTAGTTGGAGTTAAACCGACCTCTCAAATTGAGTTTTAGAACATCAATACGATTTGAAAAGGTTGTTACTTATTTTGACTTTCACTCAGATTATCTAATAGTTATCTTTATACAAAACAACCTTTTTATTCATGGGGCTGCACCCCAAACCCGCGATACTTTTTAACTCGTTGTTGTTTATTGTTTTTTGGCCTCGTTGATTGCTGCGCAGTTGTCTTGAAACAAAAAGTATCCAAAAAATTCAAGGCTTATGATGCTTTTACTACAATCTACTGTGCCTGTTTTTGCAGCGCAATCCAAGCCGCTACGCTTAGGGATTGCTTACCAAACCCAGCCCACAAACAGTCACTTTGATTGTTACGTAAAATCATCATATGCCCTATGGAATCCGTCAAAGATGATACATCAATCAAACTGTTTAGTTACTACTCAATAAACAACTTATACATTGATTGAGTTAAAACAGGATTATTAACCAAAATGTAATTGGAATAAACTTTAACATTCTTAGTTTTAATAGCTAAATATGTTTTAGAAAGAATTTCTTTATAAGTTTAGTTCTGTTGCAAAGAACTAATGCGCGCTGTTTATTGTATCGTGTACCTCAAGCTAAATCCACCGCTGGTAATAATGGTTGGAAATTGGTTTGATGTAGCTGGATTTGTTTGACGTCTGTCGTAGAAAATACGTAACATCAACTTCTCATTAATCATGTACTCAATAGTTGGGCGAATAGAGATTACGGTTTGACCCAACACCGGATCGTTGCTTGGTCTATCCAAATTACGCACTTTGGTTACTTGCTCACGAATACTAAAATCAAACCTAAAGTTAATATCATTTTTTAATACCAAAGTTCGGCCATTGCGTAAAAACGGAATGCGTAATTTTTGTGTACGGTAACCTGTACCAAATACAAACTCGTTTCCTTTTTGTTCGCTTAACTGTCCGTTGGTTAATGCAAAATTTAAACTACGATCACGTTTGTATTCAAAGGTAGCCGTAAGGTTATTTACCAATGTAACATTAATACCAATAAATGGTCCCCAACGTTCTACCATACTTATGCTGCGTATTTGGTACTGCGGACTGTAATCACCGTTTAGGTTTGTTGATGCCGTATCGGTAATGGTTTGGAATGATGCTACCGAATATGTTGAAGAGTATGCGTGGTTAATGGTTACGTTGCTTGCAAATTCTTTGATTTTTTCGATACGTGTTAAACCGGTGTAAGTTACACGCCAATTTGGAAGCGGAATTTGTGGAAATGCTGACAACGAAGTAGAACTTGCATCTTTTCCTGAGTAGGCTGCCAGAAATGCCGGAATTAAAACATCTTGTGCATTGCGGCTGTATCCAACAGGGAAGCCATTACTATCTAATCCCATACCAGGTCGCTCGGGGTTTGCAGACAAACGCTCGGCTATGATTTTACGGTTTTGCTGAAATTGATTAAACACCTCAGAAGTACCATCCTCTAATTCTTTAGAGAATGTTGTTGCAAAAATATTGTACGAAATTGAATAGGTTCCCGATTCGATAAGCGGACCAACATCTCGGTGTGTATCTAAAATAGAATCAAACCTAAACAACGATTGTTGCGCACGCGAATATTGTTTGGTAATGTTTAACTCTACCCTAAAATCCTGAATAGGCTCCAATGTTGCACGACCAGTTATGTTCTCGCGGTAATCGGTGGTGTAGTAACTGCTCACACGGGTATCTTTTGTTAACCAACCTTTTTGACTTGCCAAGAAACGATACTCAGGATCTTGCATTGCTAACAAGAAATCAAAACCCGGAGCACCCACATCAAAGTTTTGCCCTAAGTATTGTGGTTTAGAATTAAAGCCCGGTAACACCATACCATTATTTATGGTGTGCTGGTAGGTAACGTTTTTGGTACTGGTTAATAAACGTAATGCAAATTTCATAGCCGGACCTAAAGTAGGTGCAGGTTTTTCTTTTACTTCTTCCTCTACCTCTTCAATTACTTCCTTACCGTTTTTATCTTTTTTCTTAATCTTTTTCTTTTTGGTCTTTTTAGGTGCAGGTGGAGTTTTTGTTGCTCCAGACGGATTGTTTAAGTCGCGCAAAATGGCAAACTTATTATACAACATAATTAAATTCAAGTTGGCATTCCACGCCTGTACACGAGAGTTTTGAATGGTGTTTCCTAAACTATCTGCAGCCGGAGGTGCTTGTTTCCATTGGAAATTTGAAGTGTAGTTATACGTTAAGTTTGTCCAACTTAACAACTGTATTTTGTTAATAGGAATGGTGTAATTTAATCGCATTACCTGATCAAACTGAGTTAACCTTCCACCTTTCCAGAAGTTATTCCACATACTGTCTTGTTTCTGTGGTGTGCTTTCATCAATTCTACCTATAGGCTCATCAATACGCGCCATCGCGGTAGAGTTGTAATCCAGTTTCAAACCTTTGGTAATATCATACCTAAAGTCGTAGTACCTGTTCATGGTAAACAACTTATCAAATAAGGTAGGTACAACTGTATTTGGGTTATCGTTATTTCGGTTGATGGTTACACCGTATCTTCTGTCGGTTTCCATACGCGCACCCCACGATGCAGGTTTAAAGTTTACGTTAAAATCTTTAATCAACTGCAACTGCTTCGATTTGATTTTTTCCTTGAATGGTTCCCATGGTTTTGGAGCAAAGTTATAGGTATAACCAGCCATACCGCGGTAGTTTTGCAGTATGTAATATTCTATGGTTTGATTACGTCTGTATGTTTCGGTGTAGGCGTATGTGAAAGTAAAGTTTTCTATATCGTAAAAATGCTGTTTGCCTGTACCAGTTCTGTTTTTCCGGATATTGGTAAAGTTTATACTCCTGCGTGTGGTGTAATCATCTGCAGCACGTTTTATCCTGTCTACATAGCTTGGATTGGTACTTTCATCTATTTCCTTTTGTAACCTCACATCAGGGTTTAAAGGATTGAAGAAAGGACGTATAGTTGTATTGCCATACGACATAAACATTGGTATAGATAAACCTAACTTTTTAGGGAAGAATTTACCTAATTCAAAATTACTCTGTAAATCGTAGTTGTACTGATCATTTAAACTGCGCTCGTTTAATTTTTTATCAATACCACCCCAACCTACTGTAGATATACTTCCGGTAAATTGTAGGTTACCAAAATCGGCAAGTTTGGCTAACACCCTACCTGTTGCAGCCCAACCACCTTGGTTACTAAAATCGGTCATACGTAACTCGTTAAACCAAACTTCGGCACACTTAGGTAACCCGTCATCATTGTTAATTCCAGGTTTTGCTTTGGGGTTACGAATACCCACCATTACTACACGTGCCTGACTTAAATCCGGCAAACCAATAACACGATAAATACCATTACCACCTTGACGTTCAAACACAGCAGTAAACGGATAATTGGCATTGGTACGTGCAATTTTGGTATTGATTAATTCCTCTAAAGTAATGTTCATCTCGTTGGCAGCAGGCCAAATAATTTCGGGACTTGCAGTTGGAGGAACAGTTACTTTTAATGGCATCTCAAACTCGTAGTAGTTGTTGGTTAAATCAGTACCAATACGAATAAATGCGCTTACATCATCGTCTCTTAATGCATCGTTTGCACCTTCGGCATGCACAAACATGCGCAACTTGCCGTAACGTCTTAAATCAGTGCTGATGTTTTTAAATGCACCACGTGCATCACCATCGCGAAGGTTACAAACCAAAACAGAAAGCGATTGTTCGTTTTGTTTTACCGCACTTGGCGCACTAAAATCTATCTCACGTTGAATACCCGGGGGTGTTACGTATTTAATTGGCGAACGAGCTCCGTTTTCTTCCAGGTTAACTGTAGAAACAACAAACTGTGTTCTATCAACATTATCGTTAGGTATGTTTTCTTTTCCGGCTTCTAAGTTACCCAAGTACTTACGCCAATCGGCACGTACCAATTGTAAATAAGCAAACCTTAATACCATATCATCACTAAACCCACGCATAAACATACGCATGAAACGGATGGATTTAAAGTCGTAAATCTGACCTACTTTTTTCTGATACTCGCGCACCGGAATTTTTAATTGGTACCATACAACTTCTCTCTGGCTTCCATCTTTTAATGTGGCAATTCTACGCACACTATCGGTAACATAATTTTGCCCTATTGCCAAACGAGATTTGCTAATATCTATTTTATATTGGTAATACTCTTCAATATCGTTTAGCGTAAAATCGCGGTTAATATCTTCGTTATCGGGGGTATTGGTTGCAGTTACCGGATAGGCTTCAGGCGACTGATCGATGGTTGGCGAGTTACCTTGCTGACGGTTGAAGCGCTTGTAACGATCCAAGATACTTGTACGCGCATTATCGTATGGTGTACTTAAATAGTAACTGTAATTATCGTTTGATGGATCGCCCACCGCATTTTGATAAGCAGCACTTGTTGTTCCATATCGGCTTGCTACTTTTTGCAAGTATGCTGTATCAAACCAAGCACGCTCACCATCATCATTAAAACCATCCAATCCAACATCTTGCTGTTGTCTGATAGCAGGGTCGGCATCAAATGCATAATTAATTACCGGCTTACGTGGAACACGTCCCCACGTGGTACTATCCATGTACAAATTATCAGCATCAGTTCTTGGCAATCCGTTTTCTGCAGCTCTGCGGTTATCACGCAAAATATCTTCAGAGATATTACCCAAATTCAAATAAAACGAACCTTGATTGGTTTCATCTTTTTTACAAGCGTAAGGATCCATCATCCACATCTCGATGTAATCGATATTGGTTGCTTCAAAATCGTTTTGATCTATTTTACGCATAATACCGCCCCACTTAGTTGTTGGGTTGGCAAGGCTTCCATCAGCATTCAGCTCATCAACGTTATAATTGTACGGACCTCTTTCTTTAGGATAAAAAGCTAAATCTAAAGTAGAGATATTTGTTGGTAATCCCGGTTGTTGTTCTCTATCCGGAAATATTTCTCTGATATCCACCTCACGCACACAATCACTGCTTAACTGCACATCATCATCTTGTATGTGTTGCGGTGTAAAATTATCCTCGCGATAGAAAGTAGTAGCTATATTGTACCAAGCAAAGTTTGCACGCTTGTATCCGTACTCTAAATTGTTTAATAAATTACCCTCCGGAAATAAATCTGTTTGTCCTTGCGGGGTTGATGCCAACGTCCAATTTAAGGCCGGAGATTTCAAATCAAAAGGGGTTTCACTTCCTTCAAAATCATCTAAGTAAGCTGTTCCTTTTTGCGCCAAAGCACCTTGTACACCCGGAATTAATTTAGCAAACTCACCACTAACAGTAATGGTTGATATTTCTTTGGTTTCAATAAATGGAAGTTTATCAACCAATTTGGTTAAGAAACGAGAGTCGCGTTTAAACGATCCATCTAAACCAATAATTACGTTTGATATAGGTTCTTCGCCAATGTTTACTTTAGGTGTAAGTGGTCTTTCGTTTAAGTATAAAAGCGTACCACCAAATAAAATGTCTTTGCTGTATTTGTAATCAAAACGGCTACCCAGTAATGTTTTTTGTTGCACACTAAACAACGAGTTACTTTCTGATGATACTTTAATTGAAGCACCAGAGTTAAGTAAACTTGTGTTTAATATTTTTACACGACCTAAATTGTAATCAACCACGAAATCGGTATTTTCTGCTAACGGTGCACCATTAGCAGTAACCTTTACCGAGCCACGCGGAATGTTGGTACTGTTTAAAGAAATTTCGTTGCTTGATGAGCCTTGATATGTACCTCGTAAAAAGAATTTATTGTACTGCGGCAATTGCATGGCCGCAAAACGGGTAGAGTCGTACAACTCATAAAAAGAATAATAACGCGCCCTGTCTTTATTGTTAACAAACTTTGTTGTTAAGTACGAGCCAAAAGGCTCAACCACCGGAAATATTACCCGGCCTTGCATGGCATTTACCGTAACACCATCTATAAAGTCAAAAATACCATCCGGTGCACGTTCTTGTTGGGTGTTTAAGTTATCTAAATTTAAAACAGTAATTAAAGGTACACCTGTTAACTGCGGCTCGTTTTGTTGCGGAATGTAGTTTAAGTCTGCACCCGATGGGTCATCAGCATACACCACATTTAATTTAAAATCTTTAGGTTGAATATTAAATGTACCCAACGCATAAATGTTTTTCATCATCAAATCCCACATTGGTAAATCGGGGCGTTGCGATGGGCCTTTGAGCATTTTGGTATACAATACGTTTGGCACTTCAGGATTTGGAGGCAAATCGGTGGTAAACTCACCTACTTTAAAATAACGACCATCAAGTGTATACTCAAAAGCAACACATAAAACCTCGTCATTATTTAACGCACTGTTTAATGAGATATACCCCAAACGTGTATTTACGGTATATTCCGTTGGGTTTAACAATCGCGCATAGTTAATTAACTGATATTGGGATATAGCTTGTAAGTTGGTTGTGCTTTGGTGGCGTGCCAATTGGTTTTGAATTTGAAACGATTGACGTAACAGTGCCGTGTCTGGATTTAAACCTTGTCCGCTTAAGTAACCATACAAGTTATTAGCACTATTACCCGGGAAAGTATCATTCGGATTTGGGTTGAGTTCCCAATATTTGTTATCACGTTTACCGGCTTCACCCAAATCGCTAAAACCAATAACATCGCGTGCATTATCAAAAACACCGGTACGGTTGGTTACCCAAACCTCCACACGGTTAATAACCACAGGAGATGAAATGATAGGTAAGTTACGCAACCAAGCATCATAATTATCCCTAAAAAACTGGGCTAAAAAGTAATGCTTGTTCATGTCGTAATTATCGGCCTGAATATCGAAACGGGTTGTTTGAACACCACCTTGTAATTCGGTTTCGGTTGTTTTACCGCGTTGTTGGGTTACAATTGAAGTAACGGTTAACTTACCAAATTGCATGGTAGCTTTAACACCAAACAAACTCTGGCTTCCTTGTATTAATGCCGAGTTTAAAGGCAAACTCACATTACCCAATTCTATTTTTTTAATGATATCATCGTCTTTACCCGAGTAATCCAACTTCATTTGATTTTCAAAATCGAAGGTAGCCTCGGTATCGTAGTTCATGTTGATTTTCATCTTATCGCCTACACTACCCGATACGTTTAATTGTATTTTTTGGCGAAAATCAAACTGACCTGTACGTTGCTGACGAAGTGCAATGGCCGGATTACGAACGGTATTGAAGTTACCTTGGAAAATTAACTCGGCAGTACCGCGTGGCCTGATATCTATAATACCGCTACCAAATATTTTATCAAAAATTTTAGGACCAACCTTTAACGGAGGTATCAAACCACCACCTTTAACAAAGTTTTGTGCTTGAGCACGTTGTTTAAAGTATTGTGTGTTTTGACGTTCGTTTTCGCGTTTAAGCTGCTCTTTAATTGGCACTGTAGCCCCCAAACGGTATGGTTGGCTACCAACGGTTGATTTAAAATTATATTGGTTTGAGTTGGGATCTAACTCATATTTATTTTTAATGTTTGATGGCTCACCCAAATCAAAAGGATGTGTTTTTTGATTGAGCTCGTAAGGCTTCCTGTCTTGAATAGGGTAAGGAAGCTTTTTTCTGGTGGTATCAGAACCCGATGAACTATCTGGTGGAGCGAAGTTAAAGGATTTATTGGCTGATTTTTTGTTTACATCTAACTCATAAAACGAGAAAAATTCGGGCGTAACTCCCCATACCATGCCCGCAAGCAAAGTAAATAGAGAAGAGAGCGATATGTATTTTATTTTAGAGAGAGTGAACAAAGTAGAGTTTCGCCATCAAATAACTTTTAAGGTGTTTTTTACTAATTCTTCAACTGAGTAATTAGGATTTTGTTGCTTCACTTTTTGCAAGCCTTTTTCGGCTTCACCGCGGGCAAATCCTAACATAATTAACGCAGCAAGGGCCTCTTCGGTGGCTTTATTAGCAGTGGTAAATGCTGTTAATTGCTCACCAGAGAAACCTTCTGTTTTCTGTACTTTGTCTTGTAAATCAATCACTATACGTTGGGCTGTTTTGGGTCCTATTCCTTTTACGGACTTTAATAACGCCCAATTACCCGAAGTTATTGCTTGTTTTACCTCGCTGGGTTTCATAGATGATAAAATCATGCGAGCAGTATTGGCTCCAACTCCGTTTACCGAAATAAGCAACAAAAATAATTGGCGCTCATCTTCTTCGGCAAAACCATAAAGCGTATGGCTGTCTTCTTTTACCACCAAATGGGTAAGCACGCGAGCCGAATCTTGCGATGCAAGCTGATCGTAGGTGTTTAATGATATGTTTATGGCATACCCAACACCACCGCAATTTACCACAACCTGGGCTGGCGATTTTACAACTAATTTTCCTTCAACAAATGCAATCACGTTGGTTATCCTTATCGGTTAGTTTTTTGTAAATAAGGGGTGCTAAAATAGTAAATGTTTTTAATTTTGAAACTTACAGCCAAAAACATTTTACCTTTACTTTTTTTATGGCAAAAATTAAGGCCCTTTTTATTTTAGTATTTACCGGCACAATACTTTTGTTTTTGTGGGTTGATACCAGTGCTCAGCCGCCATTAAACGGGATTTACAAAGAGTTTCACCCTAACGGAAAATTGAAAGTAAAGGGTAAATATACCAATGGAAATAAAACCGGAAACTGGTACTACTACACCGATAAAAAAATTTTACAAAAACGCGAATACTTTAAAAAAGGCACCCTGAAACGTACCTACACTTATAACGAAAAAGGGCAATTAGCTGTAATTGAAGATGATAAAGGCAATGTAATAACTAAACCGGCTTGCGGTTGTCAGTAACCATTAAATGCTACATATTTGCGCCATGCAGGTAGCAACTTTCACATTTAACGAGTTTTCTGAAAATACTTACGTGTTGTTTGACGAAACCAAACAGTGCGCCATTATAGATCCCGGTTGCCACAGGGCAAGCGAGCAAGCCGAATTGGTAAATTTTATTACACAACAAAATTTAACACCAACATTACTGATAAATACACATTGCCATATTGATCATGTGTTGGGCAATGCATTTGTGGCAAAAAAATACAACTTGCCTTTGCACCTGCACAAAAACGAGTTGGAAACATACCGCGCTACCGACCGCTGGGCCAAAATGTTTGGTATGGTGGTAGAAGAAATTCCTGAACCACAAGTTTACATTGATGAAAGCAAAACCTTGCAATTTGGCAATACCACTTTGCAGATTTTGTTTACACCCGGCCACTCGGTAGCCAGTTTAAGTTTTTATGAACCTCAAACCAAACAGCTTATATCTGGTGATGTACTTTTTTACCAAAGCATTGGTCGTACCGATTTACCCGGTGGTAACTTTGATACACTTATTAATTCTATCCGAACAAAATTATTTGTATTACCTGACGAAACAGTTGTTTATAGCGGCCACGGACCAAAAACAACTATTGGTTTTGAGAAGATGAACAATCCGTTCTTAAGTTCAAATTAATTTCATCAACCCCATATACATTCACAAAAGTTATTTAAACACTTAATTGGCAAACAATTAATGCAATAATTTAAAGCATTTACATCAACCAATTAAACTAAAATTACATTTTGTGGTTTTTACTTGCTGTGCATTATAAATCATGTAATAAATACATATACTTGTGTTTGTAAGATGTGAATTGCACTAAGTTTAATTAACACTATTTTAGATTTTTTAAACACCCCGACATTGAAAAGACATTTACTGATTTATACCATACTGCTTGTTGCTTTTAACAACTTGTTTGCACAAACAACAAGAACGATAAAAGGTACTGTTAAAGATAAAAAAACAGCCGAGAGTTTAATAGGCGCTTCGGTAATGGTTAAAGGAACCAACACAGGAACCTCTACAGATTTTGATGGTAACTTTACGTTAAAAACCGACAAAGAATTGCCAATTGTTTTGGTGATTAATTACATGGGTTACATCAAACTAGAGTACAACGTTACTTCAACAGATAAGCCACTTGCCATAAAGTTAGAACAAAATGTAACCGAGCTTAAAGAAGCTGAAGTAAGAGACAGCCGCATCACCGAAAAACAAAAACAAAACCCAATTACGGTAGAAACCATGGATGCCACTGCCATTAAACAAACTCCGGCAGCCAATTTTTACGAAGGTTTAGCACATTTAAAAGGGGTTGATTTAACATCGGCAAGTATTGGTTTTAAAATTATTAATACACGCGGCTTTAACAGCACATCACCTGTGCGCAGCTTGCAATTAATTGATGGGGTTGACAACCAAAGTCCGGGACTAAATTTTAGTTTGGGTAACTTTTTAGGTGCAAGCGAACTTGATGTACAAAAAGTAGATTTAATTGTTGGAGCAAGTAGTGCTTACTACGGACCAAATGCTTTTAATGGTGTAATTAATATGCAAACCAAATCGCCATTTTTATACCCGGGATTGAGTGTAAGTTTAAAGGGTGGCGAACGAGCTTTGACAGAAACAGCCGTCCGTTGGGCACAAGTTTTTAAAGATAAAAAAGGAGATGACCGCTATGCCTATAAAATAAATTTCTTTTACATGCGTGCCAACGATTGGGAAGCAAGAAATTACAGTCCAACAATTCAATCACCAACAAAACCTGGATCTACTGGTGGTTATGATGCCGTTAATGTATATGGAGATGAATATGTTTCTGCAAACTTTTATGTGCCAACTTCCAACGTGCCAAGTGTAGGAAGAGGATATTTTCTGAGGAATGGTTATCGTGAAGATCAGTTGGTAGATTACAACTCAAGAAACTTGAAGCTGAATGCAGCATTTCATTATAAACTAAAGAAAGATGTTGAATTTATTGCAGCTTCTAACTTTGGAACAGGAACTACAGTTTACCAAGGAGATAATAGATTTAGTTTGAAAGACATTTTGTTTTTCCAGAATAAACTTGAAATAAGAAAAGAAGGTAAATTTTTCATTCGTGCATATGCAACCAATGAAGACGCAGGTAAAAGCTACGATGCATACTCTACGGCAATTCTATTACAAAATGCGGCTAA
>CAZRVA010000049.1:0-17346 GCA_964603255.1 uncultured Chitinophaga sp. | reverse complement strand
TTGCGTTGACGATTCGCTGTATACACGTAATACAGGCTCTGTTCCACTTGCTCTTATCATTACCCACTCCTTCGCTGAAGCTTCGGAGTGTGAGACATCGTTGTTTTTTAAATGAAATTTAAAACCATCCAAGTCTTCTACCTTTTCAATGGTGTAATTTCCGAAAGTCGTATACTTACCGGCTTTGCAATTGGCCAATACGTTTTGTTTAATTTCTTCGGTAATGTGTAAATCAATTCGGCCCATGGCAAAGCTGCCTACTACCTCATACACTTCTTTAATCAAATCATCCAAACTCTTACCTGTTTTGGCCATAAACTCCCAAAGGGTTAAGCCAATCCAAATACCATCGCGCTCCGGTATAAATCCTTTAATGGCTATACCTCCACTTTCTTCGCCACCTACCAATACGTTTTCGGTAACCATTTTTTCGCAAATGTATTTAAAGCCAATTTTGGTGATTTCAATATCTAAACCATAGGCTTTTGCCAACGCTGTAATTTTTGATGTTGCCGAGAAAGTAGTAATTACTTTGCCACTCATACCTTTGTATTTATGCAGGTAATGCACCAATAAAAGAATGATGTGATGCGAATCAACAAACTCACCTTTTTTGTTGTACAAACCAATTCTATCAGCATCGCCATCGGTAACTAAACCACAATCAATATCGCCACGTTGTTTAATGGCTGCACTAAACTCTGCTAAGTTTTTATGAATAGGCTCAGGAGCTTGCCCGTAAAAACTTGGGTTATGTTCGCAATGCAATAAATAAGCCTCAGGAAATAAGGCTTTCATTACGTTTTGGCCGGCACCATACATGGCATCGTAACCAAATTTCATTCCGCTGTTTTTAATCGCAGCCAAATCAAAACTTGCTTTTACTTCATCAATGTAAAGAGTTTCCAAATCAACATAAGTAACCATGCCCGATTTTACCAACTCATCTATGGGAGTTAAAGTTGTTTCAACCAAATTATTTGGTATGGCTGCTTCTACCGCATCAATCACAGCCGGACTACTTGGTCCACCATAATGTGCTTTAAGTTTGTAACCACTGTAGGCAGGTGGGTTATGGCTTGCAGTAATAATTACACCTAAGGCAGCACCATGTTTTACTGCACCTAAACTTACCATTGGGGTTGACACAAAACCTTTAGCCAATTTTACTTTTATGCCATTGGCACACATAACTTGTGCAACAGTTTCTGCAAACAATTCGCCTGCAAAACGGCAATCATGGCCTAATACAATACTTAAATTATTAGCATGGTTTTGCTTAATGTAAGCAGCTGTTCCTTGTGCTACACGCTTTACATTATCTACATTAAACTCGGCAGCAATAATGCCACGCCATCCATCGGTTCCAAATTTTATTTGATACATATAGTTTGTTATCCTTTAAACACACATAAAGACGCATCGATGATGCGTCTTTATGATTCAATATTACAATAAATAATTTTTATGCAAAAGCATTTTCACCTGTAATATCCATACCGGTTATTAACAAGTGAATGTCGTGTGTGCCTTCATAAGTTACCACCGATTCTAAATTCATCATGTGGCGCATAATTGGATACTCGCCTGTAATACCCATACCACCTAACATTTGGCGGGCATCACGAGCTACGTTTAATGCCAACTCCACATTGTTACGTTTAGCCATACTAATTTGTGCCGGAGTTGCTCTGCCTTCATTCATCAATACACCTAAGCGCCAAGTTAATAATTGTGCTTTGGTAATTTCGGTAATCATTTCGGCTAATTTCTTTTGTTGTAATTGGAAACCTGCAATTGGTTTACCAAACTGAATACGCTCTTTGCTGTAACGCAAAGCAGTATCGTAGCAATCCATAGCAGCGCCTAATGCACCCCAGCTAATACCATAACGCGCGCTGTTTAAGCAAGTTAAAGGGCCTTTTAAACCTTCTACACCCGGTAATATATTTTCTATCGGAACTTTTACATCGCTAAATACCAACTCACCTGTTGCACTTGCACGTAAACTCCATTTGTTATGTGTTTCCGGAGTGCTAAAGCCTTCCATACCACGCTCAACAATTAAACCTTTAATTTTACCTTGTTCGTTTTTAGCCCAAACAACAGCAACATCAGCATAAGGTGAGTTTGAAATCCACATTTTTGCTCCATTCAAAATCACATGTTTTCCATCGCCTGCATCACGGAAATTGGTAGTCATGCCAGCCGGGTTCGAACCATGATTAGGCTCTGTTAAACCAAAGCAACCTAACCATTCGCCTTTAGCTAACTTGGGTAAGTATTTGTGTTTTTGTTCCTCGCTACCAAATTTGTAAATCGGGTACATTACTAACGAACCTTGAACAGATGCAGTAGAACGAACGCCCGAATCGCAACGCTCCAATTCTTGCATCATTAAACCGTAAGTAATATAATCCATGCCACCACAACCGTATTCAACTGGCAATTGCGGACCAAAGCAACCTAAGTCGCCCAATTGTTTTACCATGGCATAGTTAAACTTAGCTTGTTGAGCCATGTCTTCAATAATTGGCGACAATTCTTTCTTCACATAATCTCTTACCATGTTGCGCACCAATTTGTGCTCCTCGGTAAGTAATTCATCCATCAAATAATAATCAGGATGGGTGTATAAATCAGGTTTGTTTGCCTTATGAAACTCGGCAGTTGAAACAGCTTTCTCAGTACTCATATTTTTATTTTTGAATAGGTTGCGAATTTAGTCTTTAATTATGCAATTAAAACACATCTAACGGCTATTTTGTGTCGGTTTTATATAGTTAATTGCGTAAAATTTTAGGCATGATTGTAGAATTAAACCATTTAAAGTTTTATGCTTACCACGGTTTGTATGATTTTGAAAGCGAAAAAGGTGGTGAGTTTATTGTTGATGTATTGATTGATGCGGAAAATAAACCCAACTATTTACATCTTACTGATGTGGTAAACTACGAAGATATTTACCGAATAGTAAACCAACACATGCAAACGCCACACGATTTTATTGAAGAATTAGCCAGGCTTATTTTAGAAGATTTGAAATTGAGTTTCAGCAACGCCTTGTTGATTGAGGTAAAAATAACCAAATGCGCCCCACCTATTCCGGGCATGAATGGATCAGCAAGGGTAACTGCCAGCTACAAAAAATAACTCATTAAGTTTTAAGGCGTAATCCATGTGGAAATAATTAGATAAACTTATCTAATTGACAAACTCACTTTTAGTGAGCTAAACAATAATAATTACCAACTTTTAAAGCCCTGAAAGGGCGAAATCTAAAGTGCATCGGGCATAGACCATTGCACAAAAAAAAATAGGCTGCCCTTTATGGACAGCCTATTTTTGTTATCAAGTATTTTAATTAAACACCGGTATCGTGTTGAACACTTTCTAAAATGTAAGGATGTTTGGTTGGGTATAAGTTTGCTTTAGTTAAACCTTTCATTACAATGAATAAGAATAAACCAGCAAATAAACTTAAGAAACCAATTTCCATTAAACCTACACCTTGTGAAGGAACTTCGATAATTCCGGTTGGATTATGGCTTGTTACAGCAGTTGCTAAGTTCATAGCGCCCGGCATAATCATTAAGTACACATCATTCCAGTGACCAATTAAGATACAAGCACCAACAAAAGCACCTAAGTTAGGGTTACGTTTTGCTCCTCTTTTCATAAACATGAAGAAAGGAATAACGAAGTTTAACACCAAGTTAAAGTAGAAGCTAAAGCTGTATGAACCATACATACGTGGTTGGTAATATGCAACCTCTTCAGGAATGTTTGCGTACCAAATTAACAAGAACTGAGCTACCCACATGTACGACCAGAACATAGAAATTGCAAATACCCATTTACCTAAATCGTGCATGTGCTCGTCAGTTACAATACCTTGCATGTAACCGTTTTTGCGCAAGTACCAGGTAATTAAGTAAGCAACAGTCATAGCACTAGCCCATCCTGTAGCAAAATTGTAAATAGTAAAGATGGTTGAGTACCAATGTGCATCAACACTCATGGTAATATCCCAAGCAAACATACTAAAGGTAAAGCCGAACACAATCATAAATAAAGCAGACAAATTGTATGATTTATCAAAGAAAGTAGTATCAGTTAAACCAGTAGATAATTGATCTTCTTGACGAGAGAATTTTCTAATCATACTTGCACACCAAACCCAGAAACCTGTGAATGCAGCAAGACGAATCAAGAAAAACGGTTTATTTAAGTACCATGTTTTTTTAGCCAATAATGGATCTGATTCCATTACACCATCATGCGCCCAGTGGTAAATACCACCATGAAAAACATAAAGGCTTAAGAACACAACAACAAATAAAGTAATTGCGCCTATCGGCATAAACTCACTCATTGCTTCAAAAACCCTGCGTACAGCTACGTACCAACCTGCGTTGGCCAATTGGCTGATTACGATAAAAATAATTGCTAAAGTTGAGATTAAGAAAAAGAAGTAACCATTAAACAACAAACTTCCTAATAAACGCTTAGCAGGTAAGTGGTGTAATTGTTCTTCGCTTAATCCTTCAATGCTTGGGTGGTAGGTAAAGTAACCTATAAGCGCTAATAACAAACCCAAGCCCATTAGTATAAACGATAAACGCTTTGCTTTATCGGTATATACAAATTTTTCTTCTCTTAGTTGAATGGCAGTAGTATGTCCCATTGTGTGTAGAGTATTTTAAAAATTAGTTATTAGTTAGCAGTAACACCGCTTAAATTGTAAATGTAGTGAACTACTTGCCAGCGTTGTTTCGGAGTTAATACCGAACCGTAAGCGCCCATTAAGTTTTTACCGTGGGTAATGCTGTAAAATGCTTTACCAGGGTTAATTGTTGGAAGCCTATCGCCATAAGCTGGTACTTGAGGATATTTACCATCAGCAACGATAGTACCTTTTCCTAAACCATCTTCGGCATGACAAGGAGTACAGTTAATGTTATATAAACGCTTACCTTCTGCTAAGTTATACTCGCTTGCAGGTAATGGATTTTTCCAGGCACTTGAAGCTTCATATGATTCATTACTTTTTGGTAAGTTATAAGTAGCATAATCTAACTGGCCACGAGCGATGGTACCTTTAACAGGCAAACGCATGTTCATGCCATAAGGATTAATTTTGTTATCACCATTTGTAGTACCTTCATCATCATTGGCTAACTGAGACATTGGCTCATATGCAAATGAAACGTACATATTAGGTGCAAACTCTACACCCGGGTTATCGCCACCGGCACTGCAACCAACCATTACAACAGTTGATGCTGCTACAGCTAATAACGTATATATAGACTTTCTCATAGTTCGTTATTCCTTTCTCTAACTTCTAAAGCTCCACCTTTTTTAAAGATGTTTGATAATTCATTAACATCAGTTTTGCCTTCGTGAACGTTTACAGCAATTACAAAACGATCGTCAGTAACGCGTAAATCAATAATATCACTGTTACGTCCCCAAAACATTTTATTTACGATGAAGAAAGATCCCACCATACCGAAAGCGGTGAACAAAATTGATAATTCAAACGTAATTGGAATGTATGTTGGAATATGTAAAAATGGTTTACCACCAATTAACATAGGCCAATCAAAATACGAAGTAAACGATTGTAGCGATACTGCCGAAACTAAACCCGTCATACCAAAGCAAAAAGCAGCTGTTGATAAGCGAGAACGCTTAACACCTAAAACACGGTCTAAGTTGTGTACGGCAAACGGAGTGTACACATCGTATACATCGTAACCCTTTTCTTTTAAACTTTTAGTTACATCTAAAGTTGCATCTGGGTTATCATAAACCCCTAATAGCATTTTTTTATTATCCATGTACAGTTTCTCCTTTCTCTGGGTGTGCATGAGAACCATGGTCATCATGCGAGTGAGTTGGTATAATTGATTTTACCTCGGCCATGTTAATTGTAGGCAAGTAACGAACAAATAAGAAGTATAAGGTAAAGAATAAACCAAACGAACCGAATAAAATCATGAACTCAGTAAATGTAGGCGTGTACATTGTCCAGCTCGATGGTAAGAAATCTCTGTGTAATGAAGTTACGATAATTACGAAACGCTCGAACCACATACCAATGTTTACAATGATTGACATCACGAAAATAAACCAAGGAGTTGAGCGTGCCCATTTTGTCCAAAATACTTGAGGTGCAATTAAGTTACAACCCATCATAATCCAGTAGCTCCACCAGTATGGACCGCTAGCACGGTTAATAAATGCGTATTGTTCGTATTCAACACCAGAGTATGCAGCAACAAAGAACTCGGTAATGTAAGCTAAACCTACCATTGTACCGGTTAACATTACTACACGGCACATTGCATCTAAGTGGCCCATGGTAATGTACTCTTCTTGCTTAAGAACCACACGACCAATAACCAATAGTGTTAACACCATACCGAAACCTGAGAAAATCGCACCAGCCACAAAGTATGGTGGGAAGATGGTTGTATGCCATCCCGGAACCAATGATGTAGCAAAGTCCATAGATACGATAGAGTGAACCGAGAATACTAACGGAGTAGAAATACCTGCTAATATTAACGAGATCATCTCGTAACGATGCCATGTACGTGTAGAACCATTCCAACCCATCGAGAAGAAGTTGTAAATGAATTTACGTAAACCTGTTGCTCTGTCACGGGTTGTAGCAATATCCGGAATCAAACCAATGTACCAGAATACTAATGATACCGAGAAATATGTTGAAATCGCGAATACGTCCCATACCAACGGTGAGTTAAAGTTAACCCATAATGTACCGAAAGCGTTTGGAAGTGGAATTGGCCAATAAGCCACCCACGGACGACCCATGTGAGATAAAATGAACGAAGCCGCACAAATTACCGCGAAAATGGTCATAGCCTCAGCCGAACGGTTGATAGACATACGCCATTTTTGACGGAATAATAATAATACAGCCGAGATTAACGTACCTGCGTGACCAATACCCACCCAGAATACGAAGTTGGTAATATCAAATGCCCAACCTACAGTTTTATTTAAACCCCAAACACCCAAACCTGTTAAAAAGGTGTAAGTACTTGCAGTAATCCAAATAGCTAGCACTATAGCTGATAAAGTGAAGCCTATCCACCAAGCTTTTGATGCTTTGTTTTCCATTGGGCGCAAAATATCACGCGTAACGTCTGCGTATGTTTTGCCACCGTTTACTAATGGTTCTCTTATTGGTGATTCGTATGACATGTGTTATGTTTTTTTAATTACCAGAATTTAATTAATGAGCGTGTTCTGCATTTGCGTGAGCAGCAGTATCATGTTTTGCTTCTTCGTGACCTGCATGACCCGGAGCGGTAGTTGAATGTTCAGTGTGTCCACCTGCTAACGTTTCATCTACGTTACGAATTTTGGTCATGTATGATACCGAAGGTTGTACGTTGTACTCTTCTAACAATACATAGCTGCGCTCGTTGTTAAATAATTTAGCGATTTCACTGTTTTTGTCGTTTACATCACCAAAAATAATTGCATCAGCTGGACAAGATTGTTGACAAGCAGTTTTAACATCACCGTCTTTTACTTTACGGTTTTCTAATTTAGCTTGTAATTTACCTGCTTGGATACGCTGAATACAGAATGAGCATTTTTCCATTACCCCACGTGAACGAACGGTAACATCAGGGTTGATAACCATACGACCTAAATCGTTGTTCATGTAGAAGTCGAATTGATCGTTCTCACGGTATTTAAACCAGTTGAAACGTCTTACTTTGTAAGGGCAGTTGTTTGCGCAGTAACGAGTACCAACGCAACGGTTGTAAGCCATGTGGTTTAAACCTTCAGAGCTATGTACAGTTGCCAATACAGGACAAACAGTTTCGCATGGAGCATGACCGCAATGTTGACACATTAATGGTTGGAATGCTACGCGTACATTTTCAAAATCAGTTTCGTCAGTAATTAAACTTTCGTCTTTGCCTTTTAGCATGTTACCAGCTAAACCAGCTTCGCGAGTTACTTTATTACCTTTAGGATCTTTAAAGCTGTAGTAACGGTCGATACGCATCCAGTGCATTTCGCGGCTGTTTAATATCTCTTGGCGACCAACTACAGGAACGTTGTTTTCTGCATTACAACTTACCACGCACGAGCCGCAACCGGTACATGAGTTTAAGTCTACTGCCATTGCCCAACGATGTCCTTTGCTATCATGCTCATCCCATAAAGTAATGATGTGTGCATGTTTGTGATTACCTGCTTTAGGATCTTTTACAAATTCACCTAAAGAAGCTTCACGGATAATATCACGACCTTCAATAGTGTGGTGAGTTTGAGTTTGAGGTAACTCGTAACCATCACCTGTTTTTTCTACTGTTACATCAGCAGCAGTGTAGCTGTAGGTTTTACCGTTGAAGCTGACTAAAGTGTAAGCATTTTTACCTACGTTTTTAGCAACACGTCCACCAGCTGTACGTCCGTAACCCAATGCAATAGAAATGGTATCTCTTGCTTGACCAGGTTGAACTAATACCGGAATACTTTCTACAGCACCTGTTTTAGTTTTAACAGAAATTACATCACCATCTTTTAAACTTAATTTATCCGCAGTTACTTTTCCTATTACAGCGTAATTGTCCCAGCATACTTTAGAGATAGGATCAGGCATTTCTTGCAACCAAGGATTGTTTGCATAAGTACCATCAACTATACCAACTTTGGTGTATAAGCTTAATTCTACTTTGTCTTTGTTTGATGTGTATGCTTGGTATGCAGCATTTACTGCATCTTGAGGCAATACGTTAGTTGTATATGCAACCGGAGTTTTCATTGATGTGGTGAAACCATCATGCAATGCTTTGTTCCAACCTGCTTCGCCACCTAATGCTGCTGTCCAATTGTTTTTAACGAAAGTATAGTAATCAGTGAAATTACCAGCCCAACGTAAGAAACTTTCAGATGCTTGACGGGTGTTGAATACAGGAGAAATAGTTGGTTGCATTAAACCAATAAATCCTACGCGGCTTTCAACATCACCCCATGATTCCAAGAAGTGGTTATCAGGAGCGTGGAATTTACATAAAGCAGTTGTTTCGTCAGCTACACTGTTTGTGCTAATTGAAATTGCAGCTTTCTTAATACCTGCTGCTAATTTATCTGCAGCGTAGTAATTGTATGCAGGGTTTGAGTTGAAGAAGATGACTGCATCAACTGAACCATTGTTTAATTCACTTACAAAAGTTTCGAAAGCAGCATCGTTACCACCTTTTTGGTTGCTGTAGTTATCTAAATCTACAGTTGAACCGATGTTACCCAATACACTGTTAAGCGCGTTAACAATTAATTGGTCGGCAACATTGTTAGTTCCGCATACTACAATTGAAGCACCGCGGTTAGCCCAAAGCTCTTTAGCAGCGTTTTCAATCATGTTTACTGCAAACTCAACTTCACCCGGAGTTGATAATTTAGCGGCACCCGCTAACGAAGCGACTTTGTTGTACAAGCTAATTAACGCAACGCTCATCGCACTTGGTTTAAGTGGCACACGAACATCGGCATTAGAACCTGTTAACGATAAAATTGATTCGAATTGGTAGTGACGGCTCATGGTTTTAGCACCGTTGTTGGTTGAACCAACTTTACGATTTTTAACCCATTGCTTAGTAAACTCAACCGGAGAAATCCAAGTACCTAAGAAATCAGCACCAAAACTTACAATAGTTTTTGCTTTATCAAACTGATAACCAGGAATAACTGATTTACCGAATGATTGGCCATTGGCCTCGATAATTGCGTTGTATGATACTGGCTCGTAAACTACATGTTTAGTTTGCGGGTATTTTGCAGTAAATTCTGCAATTGCTTTTTTAGTTGAAGGGCTGCTTACGTTGCCCGATACAATACGAATGCCTTTAGCAGCTGCTAATCCTTTAGTGATTTTGCTGTCTAAGGTGTTCCAATCAACTTCGTTACCTTCTGCTTTAGGACCTTGTAAACGCTCGTTATCGTATAATTCTAACACCGAAGCGTGGTCTACTGCACCAACACCACCTTTGAATAAAGGCGACTCAGGGTTACCTTCAATTTTTACCGGACGACCTTCACGTGTTTTTACCAACACGCTAACACCTGTTGCAGGGTTAGTAGATGCATACCAGTTAGGAATACCCGGAGTGATGTTCTCTGGTTTTACAATGTATGGAATTGCATTTTTAATAGGAGCTTTATTACAAGCAGCTAATGCAACAGCAGAGATACCAAAACCGAAGTACTTCAAGAAGTCACGTCTGTTCGAAGTTAACTCACCGTCTTTTTCGGTAAGTACTTCCTCTAATGGAATACCTTCTGCAAATTCATTTCTTTTATTTTGAAGAAATTTAGGGTCGTTATTTAGTTCCTCTAAACCTTTCCAGTATTTATTTTTATTTTCCATGGATGAATTTTTTCTAAGTGATAATGATTAATTTCAAATTGCTTAATCTGAAACTTTAAACTAGTAGTGGCATTTACCGCACTCTAAACCACCAATATTACTTACGGTTGCATACGATTTACCTTGTGCTTTAAGGTCATCATGCAATTTCTCGTAGTAATCATTATTTTCTACATCCACTTTGGCTTCGCGATGGCAGTTGATACACCAGCCCATTTGTAATGAACTTTGTTGGTAAACTACTTTCATGGTTTCAACCGGACCGTGACAGCTTTGGCACTCAACTTTACCAGCTTTTACGTGTTGTGCGTGGTTAAAGTAAGCCAAATCAGGCAAGTTGTGGATACGTACCCATTTAATAGGTTTTTGTTGCTTAGTTGGGTCGTAAGCTTTTTTCTCTGAATCCCATCCTACTGCATCGTAAATTTTTGCAATTTCAGGAGATACCTGACCATCATATTTAGCACTTGCAGTTACGTGCATATGGCAGTTCATACAAGTACTTGCCGATGGAATAGTAGCTTGCTTACCTTTATCAGCACCGCTGTGGCAATACAAACAGTTAATTTTGTATTTACCTGCATGTAACTCATGGCTGTAATTTATTGGTTGAGCAGGAGCATAATCTTGCTGCACACCAACTTCGGTTTGGCCATAGTTAAATCCGTATATACCTAACACTACAGTAAAACCAAGTATTACTACAATGGTACCTACTACAGGATGTTTGGTAAATAACTTGTATTTCCATGTTGTTCTTACATCAACAGCTGGCTCAGTTTCTAAAGCAGCTTGCTCAGGGAATTTACTGTTGTAAATACCTTGAACGGTTTGTTTAATGCGGTACAATACAAAAACAATCACAAACAAGATAAGCGCCATAATAGAAAGCGCAATAAATGTCGTGTTGTTGTAGAAACCATCCTTCGCTGGAGCAGCAACTTCATTACCTGTTGCAGTGGCATCGCCACCGGCAGGAGCCGCAGCAGCTTGAGCTACCGGAGGAGTTTTAATGTACTCTAAAATTGATTTTACCTGAGCATCTGAAAGGTTTTCAAACGAAGTCATAACCGCTTGGTTATTCTCGTTGTAAACTTTCACAGCTTTGGCATCACCGGCTTTAACCATAGCTTGAGAGTTCTTGATCCACTTAATGAGCCAAGCCTCGTCATACTTCTCGTTAACACCTTTTAGTGCTGGACCAACTACTTTTTCGTTCAACGCATGACACGCTGTACAGTTGGCGTTGAATAATTGTTCACCCTCAGCTACATCTGCTTTTGCAAATGATGCACCTAATGCGAGGAGTGCAAATAATGTGGTAATTCTTAAAAATCTCATCGTAACAATCTGATTGTTCAAGGTTTAAATTACTAGTGAATACAATGGTTCGCACGCATTTTACCACTAGAAGTGGACGCAAATATATTCACATTATTGTAAAAAAATCGGGCTTTTGAAAAAAAACTAATTTAGAGTATTTCTAAAGAGCGATATCATGTTAGGATTATAATATCTCAACAAAAAAAGCCGCTGAAAATCAACGGCTTTTTTAAATATCGACAACAACTAAATTATGTAAATTATTTTTGCTGAAAGGCTCTTTCGCCTATTTTGGTGTAATCCAATGATTCAAACTTAGAATTTTGACTTACAAATTCTGGTACAATTAATTTCATCTTTTGAACCATCAATTCGTCATTTTGTAAAGCATAAGATTCTAACAAATCTTCTATCTCTTTTGCAGCTTGCAAAAAGTCGTATGTACGTACACGCGCCACCATAATTTTTGGATGATAAGTAGGCAATGTATTTTCTTGATCAGCCAACAACTCTTCTTTAATCTTCTCCCCCGGACGCAATCCGGTAAACACTATTTGAATATCCTGACCTAATGTTAACCCCGAGAGCTTAATCATTTTGCGCGCCAAATCAATTATCTTAACAGATTTACCCATATCAAAAATGTAAATCTCTCCACCTTTACCCATGTTACCGGCTTCAAGCACCAATTGGCAAGCTTCAGGAATGGTCATGAAATAACGGGTAATATCAGGATGTGTTACCGTAATAGGCCCACCTTCTTCTATTTGTTTTCTAAACTTAGGAATAACCGATCCGCTACTACCTAAAACGTTACCAAAACGTGTGGTGATGAAACGTGTTTTTGACGAGCTTGTTTCAATCAAGAAATTATTTAGCGATTGAACATAAATCTCTGCTACACGTTTTGATGCACCCATAACATTAGTAGGATTTACGGCCTTGTCGGTTGACACCATTACGAACTTATCTACATCATGCTTAACTGATAAGTCGGCAATTGTTCTAGTTCCGTGTACGTTAGTTCTTACAGCCTCAGTCGCATTTTCTTCCATTAAAGGAACATGCTTGTAGGCTGCTGCGTGGTATACAATCTCCGGCTTGTAAGTGTTGAAGATTTTTTCCATACGCTCTTTATTGCATATATCGCCAACCATCAACTTAACTTGTTTAAGATTGTGCGGAGGAATGATTTCGTTTAAGTTGTTGTCCAACTCATACAAGCCTACTTCACTTTTATCAACCAAAACTAAAAGCTGCGGACCAAATTGGATTAACTGACGAACAATCTCGCTACCTATAGACCCTGCCGCACCGGTAACCATAACAACCTTGTTCTTTACTTGCTCTGCAATGGCACCTTTATCTAGCACAATGGTATCACGTTCGATTAAGTCTTCAATTTTTACGTTTTTAATCTGATTATAACTTAACTCACCATTGATCCACTTCTCAATTGGAGGCACATTCCTAACAGATATGTTATGAGTCAAACATGATTCGATTAATTCTTGCTTACGTGTTTTACTAATATTGTAATCACTGATGATGATCTCCTGAATTTCCAGACGTTGAACAATACTATCAAAATCTTTGTATGGATTGTAAACTGTTACACCATCAATATATTGCCCATTACGCCTGGTGTTATCATCAAAAAACGCAACTACACGTAACTCGCCACCCACATGTTGCTCTATTTTACGTTTAGCAATTACACCGGCCTCGCCTGCGCCAAATACGGCAATGTTGCGCTGATTGGCAGAGTCTGGTTTAGTGATGTGCATATACAATACCTTTACTCCTAACCTGAATGCACTCATCAATAAAACAGTTCCAATGTAATCAATGATGATGATTGAAATTGGAATAAATACACTTCCGTTACCGTTTACTTTAGTGTAAGCAATATTGGCGATTATTAGTAAGATTGTACTAATTGATACGGTGTAAAATACACGTAAAGCATCTTGCACACTGGTATGACGGATAATACCAGCGTATACCCTGAAGTATACCATTAACAATACCCTAAAGCCTAATACTAAAGGTAGTGGTTGAAGGTACTCGTAGCTAAATTTATCGTCAATAAAAAAGTTAAAGCGAAGTAATGTTGCAGCTATAAAGGAAAAAGCACAAATAGCTAAATCAATAAAAAATATGACCCAACGAGGTATGCTATTTGTTGCCGGAAATATTCTTTTTAGAAAACTCATATTACTTAAATGGGGATTAGGTTTTACGGATGCAATATATATTAATATTTTTTAATGTGATAACAATTCATTTACGAAATAATTTTAAATATGGTTTTAAGAATTAAACCAACATCTTTTAAAAGCAAGTTGCTGTTTATGTATTTTAAGTTAAGGGCCAACTTCTGCGGCATAATGTGTTCAATGTAATATTGCTCAGGATTTTCTGCAGCCGCCAAGAGTTCGTTTTCGTTGATAAACTGAATAGATGCTATATCAGTTATACCAGGCCTTACACTTAGCACCTTAAGTTGCTCCTCAGTATAATAGTTTACGTATTTTCTTACTTCAGGCCTTGGGCCTACTAAACTCATGTCTCCCAACAAAACATTAAAAAGTTGTGGAAGCTCATCTAATTTGTACTTGCGCAAGGTATAGCCAACTTTGGTTATGCGTGGATCTCGCATTCCTACAGTGAGTTGACCTCTTGATTCAGAATCGAGGTACATGGTTCTGAATTTGTACAATTTAAAATCGTGGTTGTTTTTTCCCACACGGGTTTGCAAAAATAATGCAGGACCTTTACTTTCAAGCTTTACGGCAATCCAAAGTATTACAAACAGCGGACTTAAAATAACAATCCCTATTGCACTACAAATTATATCAAACAATCTTTTAAACACGGGCCAATGCTTTAATAGCGAAACTAATTTTTGTATTCATTTCTGTTAGTGAAACTTTACGAAACTAACCTATCACTTCACCAACGGATGCTACGACACTTTGTATTACCGTATTTATTTGCTCTTGGGTTAAATCAACCCAAACTGGTAAAGATATTTCATTTTGATATTGAGCAATCGTTTTCGGATAGTTATTTATATCGTAACCTTGGGCAACATAAAAACTCATTTTAGGGACAGGTATAAAATGTACATTTACACTTACTTGTTTTTCGAATATTTTAGCAATGATGGCATCTCTTTGCTCTTCCGTTGCTCCTTTTATACGCAAAGCGTACACGTGATAAGAAGATGTTTTATCAGCTGTTTCATACTCTGGAATAATGGCCCAACTGTATTTACTTAAAGCATTGGTGTATGCATCGTAAATCTCTTTACGTTTAGGCAAAGTTTCGGCATCATACCTACTCAACTCCACCAAACCAATGCTGGCCATAATATCGGTCATGTTCATTTTATAACCGGCTTCTACAATATCGTAACGCCAATTGCCAGGAATGGTCTTTGCCAAAGCATCTTTATTTTGGCCATGAAGCGTTTTTATACAAAGGTATTTGTATACGTCTTCGTTGTTAAATGGAGCAGGTAAGTTAAGTGCCACAGCACCACCTTCGGCAGTTGTTAAGTTTTTTACGGCATGAAAACTAAACACAGAAACATCCGTTAAGCTACCCGCACGTTTGCCTTTGTACCATGCGCCAAAACTATGCGCAGCATCACTCAAAATCATAATGCGACCTAATTGCTTTTGCTCTGGAGTTGTGGCATTAAACATGGACTTAATTTTAGGGTTATTCACCAACGCATTTAATTCGTCATAATCGCATGGATGTCCTCCAAAATCAACCGGCATAATAACTTTTGTATTGGGTGTAATCGCCTTTTCTACTTCTTCTGGGTCGATGTTAAAATCAGGTTTTACATCAACAAAAACAGGTTTTGCGCCACAATGCATCACCACATTAGCAGTAGCGCTGTAGGTATATGCAGGCAATATCACCTCATCGCCATGACCAACACCATACCAACGTAACATAATTTCTAACCCGGCAGTAGCCGAGTTTAAGCACAATGTAGCAGCATTTCCGCAATATGCAGTAATCTCTTTTTCGAAACGTTTGGTTTTAGGACCGGTAGTAATCCAGCCACTTTTAAGGGTATCGGTTACTTCATCAATAATTTTTTGATCGATGTGGGGAGGGGAAAATGGAATCATCTATTTTTAAAGGTTTAATACTGCAAGTTTACATGTTACCCATTGATGTTACAAATTTAAACACCTACTGTATTGTAAATTTTACGCTTATTGATTTACAAGCACATAAACAATTAACCTTACAACTACTTTTTTTGCCACTAAACACGTTTTAGATAGGCAATTATTTCTTTTTGTTAGCTTTGAGGCAGTTAACTAACATCCAATGAAAACAATTTTTATTTTACTACTTGGCTTTAGCGGCACCTACCCTATGGTTTGCAGCAAAAAGCAAAACAAAAAAAATCAGGAAAGCGAGTTGAGGCAGCAACAAGCAACTCCTACCCTGCAAAAAAACTTTGTTAACCCTACAAAGCAACACAACTTAACTTTATCAAAAAACAACAAAATTGAAATCTATAGCTAAAAACAAACTTTACTGGATTTGTCAGATTGGTGGCTGGTTTATTTTCATAGCAATGGAATTAAGCAGCTATGTAAGAATTGATGGATTTAAATACGCCTTATTGATTAACGCACTTGTTAATTTTATATTAGGAATTACAGTTACCCATTTTTACCGTTTGTTTGCTATTAAACAAGGCTGGTTAAATTACCCGTTATATAAAATTATACCACGTGTTATCGTTTCTGTGTTTGTAATGGTAAGTGTTTTAACAGCCATTAACATTCCATTAGACAGGTACACCTATCCTATTTTTCAGCAATTAGATATAACACTAGGTTTTTTAATGGGTTACTTTTTTAACCTAAGTAAGTTTGTTTTGTTGTGGACTTTAACTTACCATTTGTTTCAGTATTGGGAAAGATCTTTGTTGATAGAAAAAGAGAAATATCAATTGGAAGCAGCCGTTAAAGAAAATGCCTATATTAACTTAAAAAATCAACTCAACCCACATTTTTTATTTAATAGTTTAAACAGCATTCGTACGCTGGTTGATGCAGATCCTAGGCTTGCAAAAAATGCCATCAACCAATTAAGTTCTTTGTTAAGAAGCAGCCTTCAAACAGGCAAACACAGAACCATCGCGTTAAAAGATGAACTAGAAACTGTTAAACATTATTTGGCAATAGAGGCCATTAGGTTTGATGAGCGCTTGAAATATACTTTTGATGTAAACAATGATGTGTTAGATTGCCAAGTACCGCCAATGATGTTGCAAACACTGGTTGAAAATTGTGTTAAACATGGTATATCAACTTTAAAAAACGGTGGACACATATTGTTGGTAGCACACAGAATAAATAACAACCTCGAGTTGATTATTACCAACAGCGGACAATACAAACCTAATGTTAATCACGAAGGGGTTGGAATAGCCAATACACGCGAAAGGTTGAAAATTTTGTATGATGATAAAGCACAATTAAACATTGCCAATAAAAACGATTTAGAAGTTGAAACTAAAATAACAGTCCCACTATGAGCATAAAAGCAATTATTGT
>CAZRVA010000048.1:0-18185 GCA_964603255.1 uncultured Chitinophaga sp. | reverse complement strand
TGGCAAATTATTCTGATCCAAAAATATCACATCAAATTCCTAATAAATTTTTATTATTTAACTTATAAACTAGGCATACTTTTCCTATTCAACCTGTAAAATATTGCGTTGGCCACTTTGTCAGCTAATTTTAAAGGAGTGTTTTGAATATATTTGGTGCTTTGAACACATAAAATGAAAGACTTTAAAAAATACTATCAGATTGAAGCTGCACCTGAAGAAGTTTATGCAGCATTAACTAATGAAGCAACCATACAACTTTGGACAGGCGATCATGCAGAAATGAAACCGGAGGTTGGAAGCGAATTTAGCATGTGGGATGGCAGCATTGTTGGTAAAATTCTTGAATTAGAAGAAGGTAAAAAGATTGTTCAGCAGTGGTATTTTGGCGAAAATGAGACAGATACACCTTCAATAGTTACTATTAAGTTACATAACGATGATGGTGATACCTCATTAGAGTTACGTCATACCAATATTCCTGACGAGGATTACGCAGATATTGTGGATGGCTGGAACGATACTTACATGGCTGATTTGATTGATTTTTACGAAGAAGACTAAATCATACAAATACTTCTTTAAATCGTGTAAATTTGGTTAGGTGAAATTAACCACCTTTGAGGTATGCAAATTCACATTAAACACATGGTTTGTCAACGCTGCGTGCAAGCCGTTAAAACCGAAATAGAACAATTAGGTTTACATCCTTTGCACGTAAATTTGGGTGAGGTGGTGTTGCAGGAAGAGCAATTACCGGCTGAAATACTTGCTGAATTAGACAAACGGCTTGTTTTACTTGGTTTTGAGCGGGTTGATGACCGTAAAACCCGTTTAATTACCCAAATTAAAACCTTTGTTATCCAACAAGTACACCACAGTAATATAGGCTTAAAAATAAATTGGTCGGATGCGCTTAAAGAGCATTTGCACTACGATTATAACTACTTAAGTGCTTTGTTTTCATCGGTTGAAGGCATTACCATTGAGCAGTACATTATTAGGCAGAAAGTTGAGCGAGTAAAAGAGTTGTTGGTTTATGATGAACTGAATTTGAGTGAAATAGCAGATAAATTAGATTACAGCAGTGTGGCTCATTTATCAAACCAATTTAAAAAAGTAACAGGTTTAACGCCTTCTGTCTTCAAGAAAAACCATAGCGGTATGCGTAAACCAATCGACCTAATTTAGGAAAATCATACAAAACACCCTTTAAATTGTCTAATTACCAATGTGTTCTTGGCAAGTACATTTGCAATAAGTAAATTAATGTGTTGATGTGTTTGAAATTACCATACACATCAAACCCAACAAAAAATACAGAATTGATATGACAGATTTTAAATTTAAGACCAACATTAAATGTGGCGGATGTATAGCCGCTGTAACGCCTTTTTTAGATAAGGTAAGCGGAATTGAAAAATGGGAAGTAGATACCACCATTCCAGAAAAAGTGCTTACTGTTACCTGCAACTTAACCGATACAACAAGTATTGAAAACGCAGTGAAAGAAGCAGGTTATGCTATAGAAAAAATTGGCTAGGAATAAAAAAGGCCACCGAATTTTCGATGGCCTTAATTTTATGGAGTTGGTAAAATGAGTTGTACTTTACTTCTTCTAGAGATTAATACTTGGTTACCATCAATAGGGTAGAATTCGTAATCGAAAGGTGTGCCTTTAAGTTTTTGCAAAACCGGATTTTCTAAACTTGACGAATAATAAAGACCAACGGATTCGCCATACGAAACATAAATTTTATCGTTAATTACCTTGTATTTACGAGCTAAATAGCCATTCATTGGTAAATCACATAATTTGCTCCAAGAATCTCCCAAATTAGCAGAAACAAAAATACCTTTCTGATCAAATGCATAAAGTTTGTTGTTAAAAAACGCTACTTCTGCTAAAAAGCTTGTACCAGTTATATCAATAGGAGTTAGATTGCTTGTCGTATCATTATCAAGCCTAAACAATTTCAACTCATTGTTTATGGTAGTTGATAACACAAAAAACTGCCCATTGGTACTTTTCATCAGCTTATTTAATATGTGGAAATTGGCATTTGAGTAAGTAAATACACCGGGTGTTTTTTCAATTGCAATATCATTATTGGTTGTTACATAGTAATTTATGCCATCAAAAACATACATTAATCGTATACCAAATGGCATATTGCGTGAGGTGAAAGATTTGGAGTTTGGGTCGAAATCATACAAAACATCTCCATTAAACAACAAAAAGTGCCCATTGGCGTCTACCGTTCCTGGGTTTAACAATTCTGGCAGCGATACTTTTTCAAACGTATTAAAACTGTTGTTGGTGTAAAAATACTCACTTAATCCTAAAGCCAACATGCTTCCATTGTTACCTTGCATTAACCTATCAATATAAGGCATTTGTATGGCTCTCCAGGTTGTTGATGTATCAGTAACTGTAAAATCAACCACAATACTATTGCCACGCTCAACATTATTAACCATCATGTAAAAGCGAACTTTCAGGTGGCCGGTACTGTTGGGCATCTCGCAATAGTAGTTTAAGCTGTTTCTAACAGAATTGTTTTGAATTATTGAAAAAGCATTTATACCGGTTGTGTTTTCTAATATTTCGGTACCCATAAACAGCGTATTGTTCCAGTCTTCTTCAACTAATAATTCACCTTTTTTATAAAACAAAAAGCTCAGTTCTGCTATACCTAATTTGGTAACTGTTGTATTTTCGCCACCACCCACAAGTATTAATTTAAAATCAGAGGTAAGTGTTGGTTCTTGTTCTTCTTTTTTGCAAGAGCCAAATACTAATGTAATGGCCAGGAATAGCATGATATGTTCGAATTTCATGATTGTTACTTTTTAAACTGATAAAACCCAAATTGATTTTGAAAGGCTATCATGCCGTTTGCACTTTGGGTAAGTTGGTAATTATAGCGGCTTAAAAGATGGCTAGTAGGTTTTAAGTTGCTTAAACTATTGCCGCTATACAATATTGGCAAACCGCTGAATTCGGTGTAAGCTACCAGGTAATTTTGTCCATTTGCCTGAATGATCTGATTTACATAGTAATTTTTAGGCAATTCTAAATCGGCTATATTACTAAATGATGAACCATTGAACTGATAAACTGCATTGCCAGAAAACCCATAAACATTGCCGCTGTTGTCTTTAAACAAATAATCGCAAATAAAACCGGTATTTAAGCTGGTGAAGTTATCAGTTAGGCTGTTGGCTTTGTATACAATTCCGCTGGAGTTATTGGCCAGAATGCTACCATCATTAAGTTTTACCGCGCTGGTTAAGTTGGGTAGTGGGTTTACGTAATAAAAAGTATCGTTCTGGTTTTCTCTAATTTCATACAAATACAAACCCAAATTTTCATCCGACATTAGCAGCTTATTTGTTTCTACAAAACCAAGGTAGTTATTGGCCGTGAATACTAGGTTAATTCCATCTTTTTGATACTCACATGCCAACTCCCAATTAATTCCATAGTTAGTTGATTTCTGTAATGCCATTCCGAAATTTGCATACAAGGTATTTTTACCTGCATGGTAATAACTAAAATCTTTTGCTTTTTTACCTTCAAGAAAAATTCTTTCAAAACCAGAAGTGCCTGAGGTTGCCGTTCCTTCACCCCAGGTTAGCCCGGCATTGGTACTTTCAAAATGATAATTATCACCTCTAACTACAAAATGATTATCGCCCAGCGCAATAATACGGCCTTGGTGTTTTAGGCAGGTTGCGTAAAAACCACTTGGGTTAGCCGCCACATTTATACTGGTTTGTGTTGATGCTAAGGTTTCTTTGGTGTCTATTTCTTTTAATAAAATGGTTACGGTTTGTGTGCCAACTGTGTTTCCGGTATACCATTTCACGTTTAAAGTGCCATCAGCATTTACGGTGTAACCATATTGAGGAGTAGGGTTGGGAATGAAAAAAGCATCAACCACACAATTTGGAGTAACTACTTCCAAATTGGCATTAATGTTTTTAAAAGGCAATGTTTGGTTGCCTTGCATAATTTTTACGGTAACTGATTTTTGGGTTGATGTGCCTGTAAATTCAGTTTGTGTGTTGGCTTCAACAATTACTAGCGAATATTTATTGAGTGATTCGTTGTCTTTATCTTTTTTGCAGGCGTTCATTCCAAACAGAATGAATAGCAAAACCAGCAGTTTAAGGTTATTCATTGTTGCAATATATTTATAGCCAAACACAATTCAAAAGCAATTTCCTTCATGTTGTTGAAGTAAAATTTCGCGTAAAAAAAATCAGTAAAAAAGCCGCCCTGATAACAGGAACGGCTCTATACGGGTTAGGGGGGAACGACAAACAAATATATCTTAATAAATCTTAATTGGCATTAACTCGATTTAACATATTAATGTACCTCAACCTAAAGTGTGGCCATATCAATTACAAATCGGTATTTAACATCCGATTTAAGCATGCGCTCATAAGCCTCATTAATTTTATGCATTGGTATCAGTTCAATATCGCTCATAATGTTATGTTCGGCACAATAATCAAGCATTTCCTGGGTTTCTTTTATACCGCCAATTAACGATCCGGCCAGGGTTCTGCGTTTGCCTAATAAACTAAATGCATGAATTTGCGATGGGGTTGGAGGTGCACCTAGAAGTACCATAACCCCATCTGACTTAAGTAATTGTAGATAGGTATTGTAATCATGAGGAGCAGAAACCGTATTGATGATAAAATCGAAATTCATATTTAGGTTTTTCATGGTTTCGGCATCACTTGTTAGTGCAAAATGATGTGCACCTAATTTCTCGGCATCTGCTTTTTTACTGGCACTAGAGCTTAACATAGTTACCTCTGCACCAAACGATACCGCAAATTTTACAGCCATGTGGCCCAATCCTCCTAAACCTAAAACTGCTACTTTATGTCCTTTTCCAACTTTCCAGTGGCGTAGTGGCGAGTAGGTAGTAACACCAGCGCATAACAATGGAGCTACACGAGGTAAATCCAATTTATCAGATACGTGTAATGTATATTTTTGGTCAACTACAATGTTGTTACTGTAACCTCCAAATGTTTGTGTTTTGCCATCAAGACGCAAGCTGTTGTATGTGCTAATTGCTCCGGTATCGCAGTACTGTTCCAATCCTTGTTGGCAGTTTGGGCAAGTGCGACAAGAATCTACAAAGCATCCAACACCAGCTAAATCACCCACTTTAAATTGGGTAACATTAGCACCAATAGCTGTAACTTTTCCTACAATTTCATGTCCGGGTACTATAGGGTATACAGTACTTTTCCATTCATTACGTGCAGCGTGTAAATCGCTGTGGCAAACACCACAATAAAGTATTTCTATTAATACATCATCAGGCCCTACATCTCTTCTTTTAAAATCAAACGAACTTAAATCTGTTGTTGCATCAAATGCCGCGTATCCTTTGGTTTGAATCATGTGTTTAAATTACTTTTAAATACTAATTAATTTGTAATGTGTTTATTGCATGCTAATCAATGTGGGCGGCCATGTTCAATAAATGAACCCAATCGCCATGTGCATCACAATTTGAAATACGCGATAGCAATGTGTTTTTATTAATCAATAATCTTAGGTCGCCAACTTTTTCAAACAACGTAATTCTATCGGCCGTAAAAAAACGAGTAGCTTTTATGGGTTTTTCTACTTTTACGGTATACATCTCTTCAAATTTTGGGTAATGAGCAAAGTTTAAGTCGCCATATTGAATAATATTTTCAAGTGATTCTCCTAATGTAGCCGGGTTTACTCTGATGTAACCATAGTCGTAATTAAGGCGCTTTATAATTAAACAATGTAGGTTTTTCTCATCAGCATTTCCATCCATTTCATCGGCTACAAACATTAGCTCAGTTATTGCAAAAATGGTTTGTAATTTTGCATTGTATAAAACAAATTGGTAAGTATTGTTGGGGTGCCTACGCAAATAACCTAGTGCTCCATAATCATCAGCAATTAGCCTGGCATCATTTATATTCAATATTTCATAATCGTTAAACCAAGCTTGTATAGCAATTAACGATTTTTTTAGTTTGTCATCGGTTTGGGGTGTTATCATAAAGTTTAATCAGTTACAATTAAAATCGAATATACAAGTTTTTAAAAAAAACGATTGTTAGTTTTTTACCACTTGCAGTAAATTAGTTTTAAAAGTAGGTTTAACAATTGGTAATTCTGGTTTAAAATTTTGCGCTTAAAACACTAAAAACTATACAATACACATACTTTTGTTATTAATGAATAGTAAGCCTAAACTTAAATTGAGTTTTATTTGCTTGTTTATAACAGCTTTTTTAATAGGTGCATGTAACCAACGGTTTTGGTTTCGCAAAAAGGTGGGTTCAAACAATGGTAATGACAGCACACATGTAGAAAAAGATTATCAGATAGTTTGGTAAATATGCGTAACATTTTTTGTTTTTTGGGGTTGATGTTTGGTATTTCTTTTACCACATTTAGCCAGCAATTTGAAATAGGAAAGGCTACCGATAGCGGCTATAACATTACAGCTGATACGGTTCTTTTGGTTAAAGCCATCAATCGTACGTTAAACGATGGAACGGTTATTAACAACTTGCGCATTGAATCTGTTGGGGCACATCATTACTTAATTGCAGAAGGAACTTACAAAAACTACAGCAAGCTTATTGCCTTTGTATTAAGTTACAATATTTCAACCCGTACATACTTTGCCAAACAAAACGATGGTTATGTAACTTGTGCAAGTGCGGCTTGTTTGCAATGCAGTATGTTTAAAGAAAACGGACGTATAATTGGGTGTAAGTGTGCCGAAAAATCCACCATCAGCAACCAATGTAATTTTACGAACAAACCCACAAGTATATTTTACCAAAACATCATCAGGGCAAAACAAATGATGTTGAAGAAATAATCCTGCTGTTATATTTGCAACACATGGTAAACTACACCAAACAGCAAATAAACCACATCAAACAACAGGCTTTAATTGCCGCGCAGCACCATAATGTTGTAATGATGTTGGATAATAATTTTAGTATAAATGCTTTTGGCTTACACCAAATAGAGTTTGCTGCTGCTTTTGGTGTTAGTGATTTTATTGCGGTTCATCAAAATAGTTTTGAGGCGTTAGCAGCTTTTCTCATCAAAAATCAACATAAATATGTGTTTACCCAATTGAGCTACGACCTAAAAAATCAATTGGAAAAACTACAATCAAACCACCCAAATAATATTGGTTTTGATGATTTGATAGCTTTTGTTCCTGAGCAACTAGTGGTTATTGATGCCGAAGGGAATTGTATTTTTGGAGATGATGTTGCAGCGCAATTGTTGCATCAACAACTTACATTAGCAGATGTGCCGCACAAGCCGGTTAGTGTAAAAGCCAAAGTAAGTAAACAACAATATTTGAGCGATGTAGAGCATATCAGGCAACATATTTTGGAGGGTGATGTGTATGAGTTAAATTATTGTACAGAGTTTTATCATGATGATGCGTGTATTAATCCGTACCAGGTTTATGATAAGTTAAAGTGCAAATCGCCTGTACCTTTTGGAGCATTTTTTAAATGGTATAAAAAGTACTTGTTGTGTGCAAGTCCTGAGCGTTTTATGACCAAAATTGGTGATAAAGTATATTCTCAACCTATTAAAGGAACTACACCACGTTGCGCCAATGAAGCCGATGACGAGGCACAAAAACAACATTTATTAAGTAGCGAAAAAGAACGTGCAGAGAATTTAATGATTGTAGATTTGGTGCGCAACGATCTGGCCCGCACTGCACAAACCGGAACCGTAATGGTTGATGAATTATTTGGTATTTATAGTTTTAAACAAGTACATCAAATGATTTCAACCGTAAGTGCCAAACCAAAGCAGGAGGTAAGTATGGTTGAAGTTATAAAAAGTGCTTTCCCGATGGGAAGCATGACCGGTGCACCCAAAATTATGGCTATGCAGCTAATAGAGCAATACGAACAAACTAAACGTGGTTTATACTCCGGTGCAGTTGGGTATTTTGCACCAAATGGTAATTTCGATTTAAATGTGGTAATTAGAAGTTTGCAGTTTAATGCCCAAACCAATTATTTGAGTTTTGAAGTTGGCAGTGCAATAACTTACGATTCGCAGGGAGAACAAGAATACGAAGAATGCCTACTTAAAGCCAGTGCTATGGTAAATGTATTGTTGGGTGAATAAAAAGATATTTAAGATTAATACAAGCACTGATGGGTCGAAATCAAACTGCAATGTGCAATACGCATTGCATACATAAGGATTTACTAATTTATTAAAACAAGTGCGAGTGGCGATGCCAACTCGCAATAAGATTTCGCACTTTCAGCGCTATTGAAACATCGATATTTTAAAAACTAGACCTGAAGGGGCGAAATCATCATGCGTATTGCATATAAAATAAAAAAGGAAGTCCATTACAGACTTCCTTTTCTATTATATTTATTGCTTGGTATTGGGTTTTATTACAAAGTTCCTCTGCGGGCTTGTTCGGCTTCAATAGACTCGAATAATGCCTGGAAATTACCTTTGCCAAAACTTTTTGCACCTTTACGTTGAATAATTTCGAAGAACATAGTTGGTCGGTCTTCAACCGGTTTGGTAAATATCTGAAGCAAATAACCTTCTTCATCTCTATCAACCATAATGCCCCATTTTTTAAGCGTGGCAAGGTCTTCGGCAATATCACCAACACGATCAACCACAGTATCGTAATATGTTCCGGGTACATACAAAAACTCTACACCACGCTTTTTCATTTCCGAAACGGTAAATACAATATCATCTGTAGCAACGGCTATGTGCTGGCATCCCGGACCTTTATAAAAATCAAGGTATTCTTCTACCTGAGATTTCTTTTTGCCCAAAGCAGGCTCGTTAATCGGAAATTTAATGTATCCATTTCCATTGGTCATTACTTTACTCATTAATGCCGTGTACTCTGTGCTTATGTCTTTGTCATCAAACGTAACTAAATTGGCAAAACCCATTACTTCCTCGTAAAACTTCGACCAGTTGTTCATATGTCCTAACTCAACGTTACCCACCATGTGGTCGATGTATTTTAGGCCACAAGTACCCGGATTGTAGCCGGTATCTAACTTTTCATAACCCGGCAAAAACAAGCCTTTATAGTTTTTACGCTCAACAAAAACATGCACAGTATCGCCATAGGTATGTATACCGCTGTATCTAACTTCACCATCTGCATCTTTAACAGTTATTGGTTGCATGTATGGTTTAGCGCCACGTTTGGTGGTTTGTTCAAATGCATCATAGGCATCATCAACCCACAAAGCAATTACTTTAACTCCATCGCCATGTAAGCGTAAATGCTGCGCCATTTCACTATCCGGATCAAAAGGAGTAGTAAGTACCAAACGGATTTTACCTTGTTGTAAAACGTATGATGTTCTGTCGCGCAAACCTGTTTCTAATCCCGCATAAGCTAAGTCCTGAAAACCTAATGCAGTTTTATAATAATGTGCAGCTTGCTTGGCATTACCCACATAAAGTTCTACATAATCTGTTCCGTTTATAGGAAGAAAATCTTGAGCCTCTTTAAATATTTTTTGGCCCGAATAAGTAAAGTTTTCTACTGTTTTTAAATCTGACATATTGGTAATTTTTAATGTTGTTGTACTTTTATTTTTGCAATAACCAAGACTGATAATAGTCTGCATACTCCATGTTCATGGCGTCTTCTGTTATCATCACCGGGTTAAATGGATCAATCATTACAGCCAATTCTTTGGTTTCTTTTTGGCCTATGCTGCGCTCAATTGCCCCGGGATGTGGGCCGTGTGGTAACCCTCCGGGGTGTAGTGTAAACTGACCTTTTTCTATATTATTACGGCTCATAAAATCACCGTCAACGTAATACAACAATTCATCACTATCTACATTGCTGTGGTGATATGGGGCAGGTATGGCATCAGGATGATAATCGTACAAGCGTGGTACAAATGAGCAAATTACAAAGTTGCGTCCTTGGAAAGTTTGATGAATTGGTGGTGGCATGTGTATTCTGCCGGTAATAGGCTCAAAATTAAAAATAGAAAATGCATAAGGATAAACGCAACCATCCCAACCCACAACATCAAAAGGGTGTTTGCCATATACGTATGGATATATTAAACCACGTTTTTTGATGTTTACCAGAAAGTCGCCATCTTGGTCAATGGTTTCTAGGTTAGTTGGGAATTTAAAATCACGCTCGCAAAAAGGAGAGTGCTCCATAAATTGTCCGTAGGCATTGCGGTATCTGTTTGGTGTTTCAATTGGCCCGTGCGATTCAACCAACAACAAATGATTGTCGGGTGTATCAAACGTAAATTGATAAACTGTTCCGCGCGGTACTATTAAATAATCGCCATACTCAAAGTGCAAGTTGCCATACATGGTTTTTAAAGTGCCAGAACCTTTGTGTACAAAAAACATTTCGTCAGCATCGGCATTTTTATAAAAGTAGTTCGTCATGCTTTTGGTTGGGGCAGCAACACCAATACTCATATCAGCATTTACAAAAAGCGTTTTTCTACTCGCAATATAATCATCGGTTGGAGTGGTTTTAAAACTCTGGTAACTGCGCGCTTGTAAGTTATCTTCTACCGCAATTTTGGGTTTAACAGAATAGGGTGTACCAAACGATTTAACTATGGTAGGTGGGTTAAGGTGGTACACCAAAGATGACATGCCTGAAAAGCCTTCGGTTCCGAATAATTCCTCGTGGTATAAATTACCGTTTGGCTGGCGGAATACTACATGGCGTTTGGCTGGGATAGTTCCTTCTTTGCGATAAATTGGCATAGGTTTTTATTAGGTTTAGGTATGAATAAATTGATACTTTTTTGTACCGTGAAACTACCCGACCTAACAAGTGTTAGCAATGACATTTTTCAGTCGGCCCCATGATATTTAGCATGATTTGTTGCTACATGAGTCAATGGGTTGATGATTGAGATGTACTCATTTTAATGTAGACTATCGGTTCATAACAAAGCTTTGGGGTTTTTCACATTCAACCCTTTCAGGGTTGTTGTTTTGACCATGTTTTTTTGCCCGAATTTCATTCGGGGCTATTCATGTTGAACCCTTTCAGGGTTCTCGAAACCAACAAGACAAACGCATAATCAACGGTAAAATTTAAATGCGCTGATATCGCTGCTAAAACAACGTTTCGCTGTGTTAAAAACGCCAATTATACAGTCTGTAACATCAACAAACCGCTGTTGTCGCTGTGCTAAAACGCTGTGGTCACTGTGTTTAAAAGCTTAAAAATAAGACCAAGCGTTTGGTTGTTTTCACATTCAACCCTTAAAGGGTTCTTGAAGCCAACAAATCGTTTGACAATTGCAACCATACATTTTGCGAGTAGCAGTGCAAGTCCGCAGGACTTGAATTTGAATAACCGCGGGTACAACCCATGGTATGAAACAACATCGCAGGAGTTGAATGTGCAACTAAGCAATGAACTTCAAACCACAAACAGCGAAACACTTTTTAAGCAGTACCGTATTTGTGTTTAAGGTAATTGTAAATAGCATATTGGGCACGTATTGGTGGGCCATCATTGCGCACAAATTTGTTATCAAAGTCACTGTCAATTAAACGCGCCTTGGTGTTGTCGTTCAACTGAATATCGATAATGCTGCGCAATTCATCTTTTATGTTTTCATCATAAATAGGGAAGCCACACTCTATGCGGTTAAACAAGTTTCTCGACATCCAATCTGCACTTGCTAAATACATCTTTTCATCACCATCATTGCAAAAAATGTATACACGGGCATGCTCTAAAAACCTATCAATAATACTAATTACTCTTATGTTATCACTTAAGCCCGGAATACCCGGAACAATGGCACAAATACCACGCACAATCAAATCTATTTTAACTCCAGCCTTACTTGCATCATACAGTTTCTTTACCATGCCTTCATCCAATAAACTATTCATTTTGGCTATGATATAAGCTCGTTTTCCTGCACGGGCATTTTTTATTTCATGATCTATGGCTTCTTCAAAACGTTTGGCCATGTTATCAGGTGCAACTAAAATATGTTCAAACCTTTGCTTACGCGGACTTTGAAACAACATATCCATTAACTTATCTAAATCGCTGGTGTATTTAATGTTTTTGGTTAATAGACCATGATCGCAATAAATACGAGAAGTAACACCATTGTAATTACCCGTTGCTAAGTGCGCATAAGTAACTTTTTTGCCATCTTCAGTTCTATAAATCAAGCATACTTTGGTGTGTACTTTTTGTCCGGGTTTACCAAAATGAACACGCGCTCCGGCTTCTTGTAATTTGTTTGTCCAATATATGTTGTGTTCCTCATCAAACCTGGCCTGCAGCTCCATAAGTACAGTAACTTTTTTACCGTTTTTTACCGCATTAATAAGCGCGTTAACTACGTTACTATGTTTGGCCACACGGTACAACGTAATTTTTATGGCGTGTACATTGGGGTCGATAGCCGCTTCACGTAACATCCTAATTAAGTAATCAAAACTTTGGTAGGGGTGATTCAAGAAAAAATCTTTACGTGTAATCGCCTCAAACATAGTTTTGCTATTGTCTAACTCCGGAATAGCAATGGGAGTGAGGGCTTGGTAATAATGCTCCGGCTTTCCCACCTTAGGGAAATCCATAAAATCTTTGAAGTTGTGGTATCGGCCACCTGCAATTAAATTTACGTTACGCAGTTGCAGTTTATCTAACAACAACTCCAACATGGGCTTGGGCATTTCGGCATCATACACAAAACGTGTAGGACTGCCAATAGAACGCTGTTTTAAGCTACGTTGAATCTTTTCAAGGAAGTTTCTTTTATATCCATCACTGTCATCATCAATGGTAAACTCCGCATCACGCGTTAGTTTAATGGTGTATGCTTCAAACTCATCGTAATCAAAAATATTAAAAATGCGGTGAAGTGAAGTTCTGATTACATCATCCAAATACATGATGTTTTTATGTACGCCATCCTCGGGTAAAATAAAAAAGCGATTTAATGGCGTTTGCGGAATTTCAATAATAGCATGTTTCGGACTGTAAGCTTTCTTAGAATCGTTCATGCGAACAGCCAGATAAATACTACGATCTCGTAAATGCGGCACATGTTTCAAATCATCAATAATAACCGGAAATAAATACGGCATTACTTCACGTTTGGCATAATCAACTACCGCACTTTTTTGTATTTCGGTAAGGTCTAACAGATCTAAAATATGTATATTATTTTCCTCAAGTTTGGCGTTAATGCGCTCGTAAGCCCTATTAAACCTATCGCTTTGTAATACGGCAATACGTTGTATTTCTGATAAAATTACATCGGGCGGAAACTGGATGTGAGAGCGTTTGCCCAATTTTTGGTTACGCAGCAAAATAGCTACGCGCACCCTAAAAAACTCATCGTTGTTTGATGAAAAAATAGCCAAAAATTTAAGGCGTTCAAGCAGGGGAGTTTCTTCATTTTCAGCCTCCTGCAGCACACGCTCGTTAAATAGCATCCAGCTTATTTCTCTATCTTTGTATAAATATCCTTTATAGTCTTTAATCATAGCTTGTTAGGCAAATGTACGGTTTATAGATGTATAAAACCTTTGGCAAGTAAACACCTAAATGTGTGTAAGCCAACTTTAGTGTACAACCTTTGGGTTATTTAACATTGACTTAACATTACAAACTATTTTGGTACGATTTTTAGATTTACGTAAAATAACATTTAGTTTGCAACAACGTTTTTAAAACAACACCATTTTTGTATGAAGAAAATAATAATGATGCTAACTGCTGCAGGTTTAATACAAGTAGCACAAGCACAACGTAGTAATGTAGAAAGTGCAGCTATTTATTTGCGTAACTCAGAAATAGCTGATGCCAAAAAAGCAATTGACGAAGCGGCTATTCATGAAGAAACCAAAAGTGACCCTAAAATGTGGTACTACCGCACGGCTATTTACGATACCATTTTGCGTAATAAAGATTACAGCAGTTTGGTTGATGGAAGTACAGTAGAGAAATTTGTGTTAGCAGCAAAAGGTTGTGTTACTGCTGATGAAAAGAAACGTTATGAGTGGTATTGCGCTAATCAAGCCATTATTCAATCATCGTTTGATGCTTACAATGCAGCATTTAATGCTTTACAAGAAAAAAACTACGACAAGGCAGTTAAGTTTTTTGAGTATGTAATTTCAAACATTAGTCTAGACAAAGACGGACAGTTGAAGAAAAATAACTTAACAGACAAAAACATTTACAACGCCATTTACCGTTCGGCTTATGTTGATGGCAAAAACGATATTGCACGTACATACTCGCAAAAGTTAATTGATATGGATTACAACGATCCATTGATTTATTACTTTAATGCAGAAACCTACATTAACAGTGGTGATACTACCAAAGCATTGGAAGTTATTAGTGTTGGTCGTAGTAAGTTTAGCAGCGACAAAGACTTAATTAACTACGAGTTGAACATTTACCTTAAGCAAAACCGTTCGGATGTATTGTTAAATAAGGTAAACGAAGCTTTAAGCAGCGACCCTGAGAACAGCACATTAATTTACGTGCGTGGTAACATTTACGATAAGTTTGCTGCCGACAGATACCGTGCTGCAGAAAATGCACAAGACGAAGCTGATAAATTAGAAAGAAAAGCCAAAAACGAAAAAGTACCGGCTAATAAAACCAAATTGATGGCTCAAGCTAAAAAACAAAGCATGTTGGCTGATTCGTTGATGAAAGAAATGCGTGCAAAAGCAACTTTAGCTGAGGCTGATTACAAACGTAAAATGGAATTAGACCCTGACAATGTTGATGGACATTATGCAATGGGCGCTTTGTTGAACAACTACGAAAACACCGTAATTGTAAACAAAATGAACAAAACAACCGGTGCTACACAACAAGAGTACGATAAAAAGATAGCAGCGTTACAAAAAGACCAAAGAGCGATTTTAGAGCGTGCTTTAAAACATTTTACTGATGCATTAGCCATTGTAGAAAATATGCCTGAAGGTGATGACGACAAAAAGCGTGAAAAGAAAAACCTTAAAATAATGGTGTTGGAATCGATTAAATCGGTTTACAAAAACATGAACAACGAAGCGAAGTTTATGGAAATTAAAAAACAAATTGACGAGTTAGAATAATCTCAAAATAGTTTTAAAACAGAAACGGAGTTCAAGAAATTGGGCTCCGTTTTTTTGTGGTGGAGTAGTTGACTGGTTGATTAGTTTATTTGATAAATGGTTTGTGAGAATGAAGGGGAATGTTACAAGTTTAGGATTGAAATGATGAATAGAATAATCAGAGATTGTATCTAAAAATAGCTGGTTTCTTCATAACCTATTTAACATAATGTTAATTATAAGGCAATATAGTTTCAGTAAATAAAGAGCTTCTAGCGGTTATTATTACTTAAATTCGTACTGTGTGTAAATTCATTTTTAAAGTTTCATTTTATGTGGTTTTGGTTGTTGGTATCTCGGCCATGTTACAAATTGGTTCGGAGTATTTTAGGTTGCAGGTTAACACATCGTTTATACGAACCAAATATAATTTACTGCACAATTCGGTTTGGCATGTTGGTTTATACACGCATATTATTTCCAGTTCGGTTTGTATTTGGTCATACCATCCCAATTGTAAAAATAAATCCGTTAAAGGAATAATTGGATTTGAAAGCGTAAAGTTGCATACATGAAAGTAATTCGTTTTCAGGGAACCGATATTGAGAAAAAGCTGTTTTGGAAAACCCTTAAGGCAAACGTACATGCGTATTTTACAGCCAACAATATTTCGCCTAAAGGAAACACAAACATGGTAATCAAAACCTTGGCCATGTATGCCATGTATGTTGTGCCGTTTGTTTTCATCTTGCTTTACCCAACCACACCAATTTTGGCTTTACTATTTGCCGTTATTATGGGAATTGGCAAAGCCGGTATTGGCATGAGTGTGATGCATGATGGACTTCATGGTGCTTACTCTGCTAAAAAATGGGTGAACCGGTTAATGGGTGCTAGCATGTATGCAATTGGCAGCAATGTATTTACGTGGAAACTACAACACAATATTTTTCATCATGCCTATACCAATATTGATGGATTGGATGAGGACATTAGAACCCGTTGGATTATTAGGTTATGTGAGCATACGCCACTAAAACCCATACACAAGTACCAACATATTTATGCTTACTTTTTATACAGCTTAATGACTTTTTCTATGCTTATTGGCGACATTAGGCGATTGCTTGATTACAACAAATCGGGGCTTACACGTTTGCACAAGGCCAATCCTACCTACGAGCTATTAAAGGCTTTGGGCGCAAAAACGGTATACTTATTTACCGTAATTGGTTTGCCTATCATGATTACCGCATTTACCTGGTGGCAAGTATTGATTGGTTTTGTGGTGATGCACTTGGTTGCCGGTTTTATTTTTAGCATTGTGTTTCAAATGGCGCATATCATGGAACATGCCGCACAACCCACGGTTGACGAACATGGCATCACCAAAAACGAATGGGCCATACACCAATTGCTGACTACTGTGAATTTTGCACCTAAAAACCGCCTATTAAATTGGTATGTGGGTGGTTTAAACTTTCAGGTAGAACACCATTTGTTCCCCAATATTTGCCACTTGCACTACAAAAACATCTCGCCCATTGTAGAAAAAACAGCCAAAGAATTTGGCATTCCCTACTACTCTATTCCCAGCCTTGGTAAAGCCATTACATCCCACACCAACAAGCTAAAAGAACTAGGTGGGGTTTGATTGGGGAAGTTTATTTGGTTCTTTTTGTTCCTCAAATTAATTATCCTAAATTGATTTTTTTATATTCATAATTCCCAACATCAGCCAATTGAAAATATTCTGTGAATAAATAAAATTGTCCAGCAAAAGCCCCACAATTGCAAACATTAGCTAAGTATTTTTCTTTTCTGGTGTGGCTGTGTACTTGTTCTATGATTACACCTTTACTCCTTGCTAACTCTATTTCCTCTTTTGAAAATGATTCAGGCCCGGATACATTACTACCGCGGTTTCCAATATCTTCGCTTTTAATAATAGCTACCTTCATATTGCCCTCACACTTCCAGCATTGGGCATCAATAATCCACATTTCTTCCATGCTTTACATTTAAAATATGTTATTTAAGATACTTGGGTTAAGATTATTTTTCACAGTCTAAAATTACATATAAAAATAATATTTGTTTGGTGGGATAACCCCCTCGTCAATATATTGAATGATTTCTCCGACTTTTTGAGCGAAACGGAGAGTTATTGGCAGACTATCATAATAATTACAATTATTGAAGTTCATTTTACTTAGAGCCATTATCTCCTCACAAACTTTTCTTAATGTAGATTCTCCTTCATAAATTGAAATTTCAAAAGGTCTAGGAATGTGGACTCCTGGAAAGGTTTCGTAATACGGTATATAACCTGTTGTATACAAAACACCAGTAGATTTATCTAATTCAAGCAAAGTACCTCTCATTACGGGATACTTGCCAGTTTCTCTTAAGAGTTTTATTGGAGAAGACTTTATCGTCACTAAATCTATTTCAACATTCTCTCCTATTGCTTCTTTTATTCCATACTTAAAGCCCTCGACTTCTGCATAATCCTCATGGATTGAAGAATTCCAAAAATCTGTGGTTTTATGAATTACAACTCTTGTCGGTGGTAAACCTTTATTAAACCTCTTGTACTCTTCTAGAACTTGCTTTATCAAATCCCTTGCATAATCATGTGTTAAGTGTGGAGCTGGTGTATTTGTCTCATTCGGATTCCATTCAAATTTCTTACCGATGAAAATAATGCCCTTTCCCTCGTAATTGAAAGCTTGCGCTACACTTGAGCGCATAAGGTTTGTGTCAATATTAAGCACTTTATTGAAGCTTATTCCAATGAAGCAGGTATTCTTATCTTTTAATGTAAGAGTCCATGGGATTCCCCCATTTTTGTAATAGCTAGCTATGGCGAAATTCCATGCCTGCATTGACAAATCCTGCATTGATTTTTTCTTGCCTGTAATTGTGTCTTCAAGAATAATCTGAACAGGAATGGCGTTGGGAAGGCTTATCAATTGAGCTTTTAAGTCATTATTGCTTTTTACCAAATTTGCTCTTGCCC
>CAZRVA010000047.1:0-18185 GCA_964603255.1 uncultured Chitinophaga sp. | reverse complement strand
TCAAATAAAAACTGTCTTCTTATTACTGCATTGGTTGCTCCTATGGCTTTGCGCACACCTATCTCACGTGTACGTTCGGTAACAGATACCAGCATAATATTCATTAACCCAACTGCTGCACCCAATAAGGTAATAAATGCAATGGCACTTGCTGCTATGGATACATAACTAATAGCTCCCATCGATTCTTGTGCAAGGTTATCGCTTTTTATGATTTCGAAATTATTGGGCGCATATACCGCCAATTGCCTAATTCTTCTGAATAGTGCTGTGGCTTCATCAACTCCTAAATCCAATTGTTTTAAATCGTTAACCATTACGGTAATCACAAAACTCATGTTGGGTTTACTAAATGTTTGAATGGCATTTTTTAGCGGCACTATGGCAATCCTATCGCCACCAAAGCCCATGGCACTTCCCTTTTCATTAAGCGTACCAATTACCCTAAATTTTGCACCTCCAATAAAAACACTTTCACCAATAGGGTCTTTGGTTTTGAACAGTTTTTTACGCAGCTCTTTACCCAGTATTACTACATTTTGTGCACTTTCGTTTTCCTTAGCACTAAAGTTTCTGCCTTCGGCAAGTGTGTAACCACTTACCGTCAAATAATTTTGATCGCCACCCATAACCATAATGTTGGGATCGGTTTTTATGCCTTCGTGTTTTACCGTACTTGCAAAACTTGCATTAACACTTAATGATATTGTGGCCGGGAAATTAAACTGCTGGGCAAACGATTCTGCTTCAAATAATGTAATTGTGCGGTATCTTTTGGGTGGTTTTCCGCCACCGCCAAAGTGAATATTATCGCCACGATTTTTGATATTAAAACTACTTGCACCCATGCTGGCAAAGTTTTGGTTTAGGGCCGATTTTATCCCGTCAATTGCGGTTAAAATACCCACCAAAGCCATAATACCAATTGAAATAATAAGTGCAGTAATAACTGCCCGAAGTTTATTGCCGGCTATACTTTGCAACGATATGCGTAAAACATCGGTGGTGCGCATTTATTTGTTCTTTTTAGTTTGGATGAAGTTTGGTGACCAAAGTACACCTAGTTGTAATTGTGAGAATGAATATAGTAAAGATGTTGTATAACTGTAATCCGTACTCTTTGATCCTCTACCATTAAAGTTTATGTATGTCTCCGAATTTTTAACACCAAGGTTTAATAACGGAAGATTCAATTGAAATGAAATATTGTCATTGAGTTTGTATAATGCTCCAACCAAAAGGGAATATTTAATAGAGTGTGATTCTATAATGGGATTTTTCCAGTTTAGGGTTGAGCTCTTTTTTTCGTAGGCTCTCACATAATCGTAACTATAGTCTAAGCGTTGATTAACGGAAACAAAAAACTTGTTGTTGTATATATTTTTCAAGGCCATTTTGCTTACAGCGGCACCTAAAGAGTTGTTCCATTGTTTAGTATTCGAAAAGTCGGAAAAAGATGCAGATCCGTTGATTGATAATATTATTGCTTTATTTTTTTTGTACAAAAACCCAAAACCCAAGTTACCTTTTATTGCATGACTCTCTATGTTACTGAAATAAATTGTACCGTTGCTCAAATCCTCATAGGCATCAATCCTAAAAGTATTTCCTCCATCAATTCCTCCAACAAAAAACCTACCTCTTAAAAATTTTGCACTATCGTTTTGTGCATGTGCAACAAAACACATAATGGTTGTGAGTGATATTAAAAAGGTAGTTTTCATAGGTTAAAGTTGGTTTATTTTGCTAACTCAACGAAGGTAAACCCTTTTCTATTACCATCTTCTACATAATCAATTTGCATGCCTGCAAAAAAGAAAACCTCTCCAGGACTGTATATTACATCAACCCCTTGTATGTTGGTAAGTTTGTCCTTGTCTGTTTTTTCATCAAACCCAATTAATAAACGTTTGTTGGTTTCGTTTTTTTGGCGAATACCCACACGCAAAAAATGATTGGCCGGAATTTGCAGTGTTTGTTTGTATTTCTCTATGGCTTCAATGGCCGGTGTTGTAAAATGTATAATATCCATGTGCGTTGCAAATAAACAAAAAATCGTTCAGCTTATTTGGTGATTTTTATAGGTGGTTTGATGGCGATATTTAATGTTAACTAATGGTAGATAACAATTGAAGTGATTATTTTTATTTGCCAAAAAAAGTAGACACTTTTACCACAAACTTTTAAACTATGGCAAAGATTTTAATTATAGATGACGAGAAAGCTATTCGTACTACCCTGAAAGAAATTTTGGAGTACGAAGGTTATATTGTTGACGAGGCTGCCGATGGCGCAACTGGTTTAGATAAAATAGAAAACGAAGATTACGCTGCCGTTTTATGTGATGTAAAAATGCCTAAAATGGACGGGCTTGAGGTATTAACCAAAGCGCGCGAAATTGATGATGATATTCCTTTTGTAATGATATCGGGTCATGGTACCATTGAAACGGCTGTAGAAGCCACTAAAAAAGGAGCTTACGATTTCATTTCTAAACCGCCTGATTTAAACCGTTTGTTAATTACCCTACGCAATGCCATCGACCGTAAAAGTATGGTGGTTGAAAACAAGGTATTAAAGCGTAAAGTTGGTAAAACGCGCGAAATTATTGGTGATAGCCCGGCCATAATGAACATTATTGAAACCATTGATAAGGTTGCTCCAACCGATGCACGTGTGTTGATTACAGGTGAAAACGGAACCGGAAAAGAGTTGGTAGCACGCTGGATTCATGAAAAAAGTAACCGTGCAAAAAACACATTAATTGAAGTAAATTGTGCAGCCATACCAAGCGAGTTAATTGAAAGTGAATTGTTTGGTCATGAGAAAGGTGCTTTTACCTCTGCCCTAAAACAACGCATTGGTAAGTTTGAACAAGCACACGAAGGCACTTTGTTTTTGGATGAAATTGGTGATATGAGCCTAAGTGCTCAAGCCAAAGTTTTACGTGCTTTACAAGAAAATAAAATTACCCGCGTTGGTGGCGATAAAGACATTGAAGTAAATGTGCGTGTAATTGCAGCAACCAACAAAGATTTATTAAAAGAGATTGAAAAAGGTAATTTCCGTATGGATTTGTACCACCGTTTAAGTGTAATTTTAATTCACGTACCAAGCTTAAACGAACGTAAAGATGATATTCCGCTATTGGCCGAAAAGTTTGTGAAAGAAGTTTGTGAAGATAGCGGTGTTCCTAAAAAATTGTTTACGCCAAATGCGTTAAACGAATTGAAGAAAATGAACTGGAGCGGTAACATTCGTGAGTTACGCAACTTGGTAGAGCGTTTGGTAATTTTAAGCGGACAACGTATTACCGAAGAAGATGTGGTTAAATACGCAAGTCCAAGCCATAGCCAAAGCAACGAAAAAAGTGTGTTCGAAAAATTCTCTACCCTACAAGATTTTAAAGACCACGTAGAGAAAATTTTTATTGAAGAGAAACTGAAAAAGAATGGTTGGAATGTGGCTAAAACTGCGCAAGAAATTGACATTCAACGTAGCCACTTATACAACAAAATTGAAAAATACAGCTTACGCAGAGGCGAGGTTGGCGAAATAAATTTGTAATACATTTGCAAAACCCTAACGGTAATTTAAAATGCCGTTAGGGCTTTATATTATGGTTGGAACCGACTTACAAACTGCGATTACATATTTACAACAAGGGCAATTGGTGGCCATACCTACCGAAACCGTTTATGGTTTAGCGGCAAATGCATTTAACCCCGATGCTGTTGCACAAATATTTGCAGTTAAAAATCGTCCGTCATTTAACCCGCTAATTATTCATACCAATAGCTTAAATCGTTTACAAGATTGGGGATTGCAATTGCCCCAAAAAATGTTGCAGTTGGCTGAGCATTTTTCTCCCGGACCATTAACATACGTTATACCCAAAAGTAACATCATTCCTGATATTGTTACTGCCGGAACCCCAGCCGTGGCTGTGCGAATTCCAAATCATCCTCTAACTCTTGAATTGCTTAGCCAGCTTGATTTTCCTTTGGCAGCACCAAGTGCTAATCCAAGCGGTTATGTGAGTCCTACAACAGCACAACATGTAAACCAACAATTGGGCAATACCCTACCTTATATTTTAGATGGTGGTGCTTGTTTAGTTGGTGTAGAATCAACCATTATTAGCTTTTTAAATGAAACACCTACCCTGCTTCGTCATGGCGGAATTACACTAGAACAAATTGAACAAGTAATAGGAAAAGTAATTGATAAACCCGGTGAATCCGGTGACGAAATTTTAACCGATAACCCGGTTGCTCCCGGTCAGTTGGCCAGGCATTATGCCACTAAACATGTATTGATAAATGATGACCCAAAGAAATATTTCGACCAATTCAACCCACAAAAAACTGCCGTAATTTCTTTTAAAACAAGCTACACTCAAGTGCCACAAAGTTTACAGTTTGTACTTTCGCCTCAAGGTAATTTGGCCGAGGCTGCTCAAAAACTTTTTGCTGCCATGCGTTTGGTTGATGAACTAGATGTGGACGTAATTTTAGCAGAAAAATTCCCTGATGAAGGTTTAGGAAAAGCCATAAATGATAGACTTAAACGAGCAAGTGTGAAGTAGGTTGTTTTCATGATTTAACTAATATCCATTGAAATTATAAAATGTAAAATCCTATTCAACTAGATTCCTCTGAGAAATATGAATTATAAAACTGTTTTCCTAGTCACGGACAATGGACTTCACATAATCCACTTTGCTCCAATCATACCGATTGTAATTGGACTAGGAATTTCATTGTATCATTACAAGTATGATAAGGACATAACTCACGAAAGAACCTTGAAGATAATAAAAGGCGTGTTAACTACCATCATCTCCTCAATTATATTTTTGCTTACATTCCCTGATGATTTTTCATCCCTAAAAGAACTAAAACGGATTTATAATGCGGGGGAATACAAGGTAGTCGAAGGAGTAATTGAGGATTTCCATCCCATGCCACGCAGCGGACACGAAATGGAAAGTTTTACTGTGAATAATATCAACTTCAAATATTCTGACTTTGTAATTAATCATTGTTTCAATAATACAGCATCTCATGGAGGTCCAATAAAACAAAATGGGCAACAAGTGAGGTTGTCTTATATAACTATTGGATTCGAAAACAGAATTTTAAAGGTTGAACTTAAATACTAGTAACGTTTTATGCAACTCACCCTTGATAGCACATTAAGTATCTAATCGCTCTTGACAAAAATCTTAACCAAGTAATTTAATTATTTGACGTGTAACCTTCCGGCCACTCTACAACCCTAATTTTTACCTTTAATAAACCTGCACCTTGGGTTAAACCCAGTTGTCGGGCCGCTTCATAACTCAGGTCAATAATACGTTTGCGGTTATGTGGACCACGATCGTTAATTCGCACCACAAGCCATTTACCGGTTTTGGCATCTGCTACACGAACCAATGTACCAAAAGGTAAGGTACGATGTGCGGCTGTAAGTTTTCTGCCGCTATATCTCTCTCCGCTGGCAGTGCGCCTACCGTTAAATTTTTTAGCGTAATAAGAAGCTATTCCTGTTTGCTTAAACGTTTTAATTGGTGCGGTCTTCACCGAATCTGTTGGTTGAACAGATAAAGCGAAATTCGCTGTTTGTTGCGTATCTTGAGTTTGGGCATCAACCCAAAAATAAAATACACCAAGCAATAAAACGAGTATGCTTATTTTGTACTTAATTTGATGAAACATTGGCGCAATATACACAATTTTAGGCATGAACACTTATAAACCTCTAGCTGAACGCGTTAGACCAAAAAACCTACAACAATACATTGGCCAGGAACACCTAACCGGACCTGATGCTCCTTTGCGAAAAGCCATTGATGCCAAAAACATTCCGAGTATTATATTTTGGGGACCTCCTGGAGTTGGAAAAACCACCCTTGCACGTATTATTGGTAATGAATTGGGATTACAATTTTACCAACTAAGTGCCATTAGTGCAGGTGTAGCCGAAGTACGTAAGGTTATTGAAGATGCCAAAACTTTGGGTAAGGTACTTTTGTTTTTGGATGAAATTCACAGGTTTAATAAAAGCCAGCAGGATGCGTTATTAGGTGCAGTAGAAAGCGGACGTATTGTGTTGATTGGTGCTACCACCGAAAACCCATCTTTTGAAGTGAACAATGCACTTTTATCAAGATGTCAGGTTTATATTTTAAAAGAATTGGATGTTGATGCACTCACCAAAATCACCCACCAAGCCATTGCCGAAGATGAGGTATTGAAGCAAAAACAAATAACCTTAACCGAACACGAAGCCTTATTTTTATTTTCTGGTGGTGATGCCCGTAAACTGTTGAATATACTGGAGATATTGGCCAATCAACCCGAAGAAGAAATAAACATTACCAATAAGTTAGTAAAAGATACTTTACAGCAAAACATTGCTTTGCACGATAAAAGTGGCGAAGCGCATTACAACATCATTTCAGCTTTCATTAAATCAATACGTGGTAGCGATCCAAATGGTGCAGTTTATTGGCTTGCACGCATGCTTGCAGGTGGCGAAGATGTGAAGTTTATTGCCCGCAGGATGTTGATTTTGGCCAGTGAAGATATTGGTAACGCCAATCCTAATGCGCTACTTATTGCCAACCAGGCATTTACTGCGGTAAATGTAATTGGGATGCCCGAAGCGAGAATTATCTTAAGTCAGTGTGCTACGTATTTGGCTTGCAGCCCAAAAAGTAATGCCGCTTACAAAGCCATTAACGAAGCCATGGAATTGGTGAGCAAAACCGGTCAGTTACCCGTGCCTTTACATTTGCGCAACGCACCAACCAAACTGATGAACGAATTGGGTTATGGTAAAGACTATAAATACGCCCACGATTACGAAAACAACTTTGTATCGGTTGAGTTTTTGCCTGATGGATTGGTAGGAAAAGCCTTTTACGAACCGGGTGATAACGCCCGAGAAAACGAACAACGCGCATTTTTAAAACAACGTTGGAAAGACAAGTACAAGTATTAAGACTAGTTTCTTGTTTGGGGTTTGGGGTTTCTAGTTTGTTTGGGTTGATTAAAGATTATAATTTAATGCATACAAAAACACCCGACTTAAGTAAGCCGGGTGCACTGTTTATATTTAGTATCTGTTAAAGTTTGATGCAAACATTTTTGGGTTCGGTGAAAAAGCGTAGAGCTTCCAAACCACCTTCACGGCCTACACCGCTACTTTTCACCCCACCAAAAGGTGTGCGTAAATCTCGTAACAACCAACAATTAATCCAAACAATACCTGCTTTTATTTCTGCTGCCATTTTATGCGCGCGTGTTAGGTTTTCAGTCCAAATGGTAGATGCCAAACCATACTCAGTAGAGTTAGCCATCATCAATGCTTCTTCATCTGTATCAAAAGGTGTAATGGTAACTACCGGGCCAAAAATCTCCTCTTGGTTGGTTCTGCAATCATAACTCAAACCTTCAATAACAGTTGGTGCAATATACCAACCATTGGCACAATCGCCTTCAGGTTTTACTGCATGTCCGCCACATAAAATGGCACCACCCTCCTGTTTAGCCAACTCGATGTAGCTAAGCACTTTTTCAAAATGCATTTTACTAACAATAGCACCAGTTTTGGTTTTAGCATCCAACGGATTTCCTACTACTAATTCGGCCTTCACTTTCTCAACAAAAGCAGCTTTAAATTGGTCGAAAATTGGTCGCTCTACAAAAATGCGCGAGCCACATAAACAAATCTCGCCTTGATTTAAAAACGATGAACGAACAGTTTCATTCAACATCTTATCAAAATCGCAATCTGCAAAAATAATATTAGGGTTTTTACCGCCTAACTCTAACGATAACTTCTTAAACATAGGTGCTGCTACACGGGCAATTTCTGCACCTGTTTTGGTGCCACCGGTAAAACTAATGGCCTTAATTTTAGGATGAGCCGTTAAAGCGCTTCCCACCTTAGGACCAAGTCCATGAACAATGTTTAATACACCGGCTGGCAAACCTGCTTCTATACAAATTTCACTTAACAGGTAAGCAGTATATGGCGTAATTTCACTTGGTTTTGCTACCACACAATTTCCGGCAGCAATAGCAGGTGCTATTTTCCAGGTAAATAAATACAGAGGTAAATTCCATGGCGAAATACATCCTACCACACCAATTGGTGTGCGTAATGTATAGTTAATGGCATGTTCGCCCATTGGATGTGCTTCACTTGAAAAATGCTCTATAGCTGTACCAAAAAAACGAATATTACTTATGGCGCGTGGCATTTCGCCATTTTTTGATAACCAAAGCGGCTTACCTTGGTCAATGGTTTCTGCCATGGCAAACTTATCGATATCACGCTCCAACAACTCGCTGATGCGCACCATAATTCTGCTGCGTTTTTCGGTTGGCGTGTTACTCCAGCCTTCAAAAGCGGCTTGTGCGGCTTGGTATGCCAGCTCCACGTCTCTTTCGTCACTATCCGGGCAAAGCGAATACACTTCACCTGTTGAAGGATTGTAGTTATCTATATATTGCTTTGAAAGGGGTTCAACCAAAGCACCATTAATGTAATTTGCTATTTTTTGCATGGCACGAAGATATGTTTTGGTATTGAAATTTGGAATGATGTGATGGTTGAGTTTAAACTAATTCAAATTAAAACTGAGAATAGAAATTACTATAACAAATCTTGGGGTTGCACTCCAAACCCAGTTCTAATAAAACTGCACTTACTTGTTACGCAAAAATCTCATTTGCCGAATAGATTCCTTCTAACATGATTCAACATTCTCACAGTTGATTACATCCTCTTTATAATTTCTCTGACACAACAAAGCAATATTTTAAATCATAAAGTATTGGATGTAAGTGTTGCTCCCCTTCAGGGGAGCTGTCATGCTAAGCCTTTGCGTGGCCATGACTGAGGGGTATTGACTGGGTCAAACATCAGTTGCAATTGCATAAAAAAAGCGGCCCAAGCCGCTTTTAAGTATTGTGTTTCAAAATTATTTAACACGCTCAACGTAGTCGCCTGTGCGGGTATCAACTTTTACTTTATCACCTACACTTGTAAATAAAGGAACACGAACCTCTGCTCCATTTTCTAAAGTTGCTGGTTTTAGTGTGTTTGTTGCTGTATCACCTTTTACACCAGGCTCGGTATAAGTTACTTCTAAAATTACAAATGTTGGAGGCTCAACGCCAATTGGTTCATCACCTTCAAAAGAAACCTTAACAATCATTTCTTCTTTTAAGAAACGTGCTTGATCGCCAAACAACACTTCACTAATATAAATTTGATCGAAAGTTTCAGGATCCATTAAAACGAAATTTGTTCCGTCTTTGTAAACGTATTGCATTTCTTTAAAATCAACACGCACCACATCAATAGATTCACCTGCTCTGTAGCGGTGTTCCATTTGTTTGCCGGTTTTTACGTTGCGTAATACCACTTGGTAAAATGCACGTAAGTTACCCGGTGTACGGTGTTGATATTCCATTACTTGGCACAATTCGTTGTTGTGTCTGATGAACATGCCTTTTGATAAATCTCCGGTATTTGCCATTGCTTAGCTTTTAAATATGATGCTGCAAGTATACATTTTTTTATAAAAAGTTGCTTGCTGTAATTGCTTGATGCGTTATTGATTTAATCTTTTTAACTCTGCTTTTAGTAGCGGACCTAAATTAACTACTTGTCCGTTTTTTAACCTAATTTGGTAAGGTTTACCGCTTACACTGCTTGTACTTGCCAATTTTTCTATAAAAATATCAGCAGTTTTAATGGCACTTCCACCCTTTTTCCATTTCATGCGTAAATGCTCTGCAGCTTGACCGGGTGTGTATTCGCCACCGTTTCTTAAAAATACACCTTCTTGTTTGGCAATAAACGCAATTAAAGATTCTATTTTTTGAGTTTCGGTAAGTTTTTTAGGTTGTTGTAATACGTTTACCGAGCCGAATAATGATGCCTCAGCAGGAACCATTGCCCATAAAAACAGGACTACCAATGTTATTTTAAGTTTCATTTTTTTAGGTTGATGTTGTTTTATGCAATCATACCAAAATTAAGCCAAATTATTTTACCCCAAATTCAGTTCCGTTAATAACGGATCTGAATCGATAAAGAATTTGTAATCATCAATTTTAACAAATTGCTGAACAAATTCTAATCGGGGTTGGCCAAACTAAATCAAGTAGCTCGCTTTTGCAAAGCTTCTATTGATTAATTTTGGCCTAATGCATTAAACCATTGTTGATTTGGGTAATGCGAACCCAATAAAACCGGCTCACCAATCATGGGCGTGGTTATGGGCATATGTAATTCTTTTGCTCTGGTTGTAACGCGATTTAAGGGTTCGTTCCATGGGTGAAGCGCCAAAGTAAATTTACTGTTGTGCACGGGCATCAATACTTTTGCTTTTAAATCAACAGCGGCTTGGGCAGTTTCCTCTGGCATCATATGTATATTTCGCCAAGAGGTATTGTATTGACCACATTCTAGTATGGCTAAATCAAAACTGCCAAACTTTGAGCCTATTTCTTTAAAGTGTTTTTCGTATCCACTATCTCCTCCTAAAAACAATCTGTTACCATTATATTCAAATACAAATGACGACCACAAGGTTTTACCTCTGGCAAATTTCCTACCGCTAAAATGCCTTGCCGGTGTGGCTGTAAACACCATGTTGCTATCTAACTTAGCGCTTTCCCACCAATCAAGTTCAGTGATTTTAGTGGGTGATACACCCCAATATTCTAGATGCGCACCTACGCCCAAACTTGTACAAAACTGCTTGGTTTTTGGTATCAGCTTCTGAATGGTTTTATAATCCAAATGGTCGTAATGATCATGAGTAATCAACACCACATCAATCTCAGGAAAAGCATCCACATCATACACATTACTGCCTTTATAGTTTTTACCAAAAAAGCTAACGGGCGATGCCGTACCGCTAAAAACCGGATCAACCAATATATGTTTACCGTTTATTTTTATGAGGTATGATGAATGACCAAACCAAACAACTGTAGGAAAAGTATCCAACAACTGTTTTAAATTAGTAGTAACAGATGGGATGTTTTCGCTTGGCTCACGACCCTCTATTTTACGTAAATAATCTTTCATTACTGTCCAATAGCTCACTCCTTCGGCCATCATGGGTGTTGGTGTTAAGTTTTGAAAAGCGCCATCTTTATAATTTGGCGACTTTAATATTCGGGTTAAACGAGCGCCTTTAGGCTCGGCCCCAAATTGTTTTTGTTGCATAAAAAGATAACCGCCACCGGTAAACGAAGCTAAAATTGCAAATAGTAATATCATTCCTGTTTTTTTAATCACCCGCAACAATACTTTTTTGTACCGTTTGATATTTAACAAGTAGGTTAAACGTTAAAACACATAGGTTAATTGGTGATAACAAGAGATGAAAAAACAAAATCCGCCAAGCATAGCTGCAAGGCGGATTTGTTTTACGCAATAAATAACAAATTATTATTCTACAACTAGCTTATAGGTTTTAGTATTTTCACCTTTTACAAAGTATACCCCACTTTGCAAACTGCTTATATCTATTGTAGTTTCGAAACCTGTTTCTAATTTAGTGTAAACAACTTTACCTGTAATATCGGTTATGGTAAGTTCGCCTATATTTTGTTGTAAGGTTTGAGTAATGCTAACAAATTTGCTTGCAGGATTTGGGAATAAACTCAACGTGTTTGCCCCTGTTTCCATCGTTTCGTTTGTATGCACTACCACGGTATTGCTGTATTTGTTTTTACCCGAAATATCAATTTGGTTGATGCGGTAAAATACCTTATCAATGCCCGCATTAATCGCATTTTTTGCAGCGAGCTCGTCATTAAAATTATATTGTAATTTCACTTTGCTATTTACTGCTCCTTTAACTGTTCCAACTTGGGTAAACGATTTGTTATCGTATGATTTTTCAACCACAAAACGATCATTATTTACCTCAGTGGCCGTTGTCCATTTTACATCAATGTCGTTGTTTACTACATCTGCCCTTACCTCCACAAAATCAACAGGCAATTGGTTTTGATTGGTGATGATTAATTGGAATCTATCCCCTTGAGATAAACCGGCAGAGGTAATGCTAAAATTGTAGGTTTGAGTTGCACGTAAATCAACCACCACATTAGTAAACATATCTTTTAACAACACTTGTTTATTGGCAGGTATGTCGTTAAAGTTAGATGCCTCAATGCGGAAGTTACCCTGATTACCTTGCATAAACAATACAAACGTATCAGAAACTGCAGATAACTGTGGAATAGTATTGATGTGAATTCTTGAGTTGCCTAATTTAAAACCAAAGTTAATGCTGGTGTTGGTCAACTTTACGGCATCTTCCATTTCATTAAAACCCATACTACTTCCATTTCTTAACCTCAATAAAGTATAATCGCTATTTAATGAATCTAATACTACCTTTAATTTAAAAGGAACTATTGGTGTACCTGTTTTAAATAATCCATTTCCAGCATTACCAGTTTTACAATCCTCTGTAAAGGTAATAGTTGGATTAGCAGCTATGGCTTTTACAAAAAATCCTTGTCCAGATGCAATTGGCGCAATACCATCATTAACTACATAAGCATTTGTTGTTGGATCTAAACTGTATACAAATGGAGTAAGATTAGTTTTGTTTACCAAGCTCCAATCTATTTGAGACGGATATGGATTTCCAACTAAGTTCCAGCCATCGTTATCAATAACACCAGTATTGGTAAAGGTAATTGTTGGCGAGTAAGTACCTTTGTTCACAGGGCCAACAAAGTCCATGTTTACTTGATTTTGTGCAACAAATGGGAAAGTATACCATTGGGGTGCAGGTAAAGTTCTATCACCACGCACAAACACAATTGCACCATAAGCAGGATTTAATGTTTGATTGATGTTGGTTACTGCAACCCAACCACGTCCACCTGCAGTAGTTTCTCTATAAGTATAAATACTTGCCGAGTTTGGGTTTGAAGGATCAAATCCGTTTGTTGCTCCTCCCGATCCGGTAACAAAAATATCATCCTTAATGTCGTTATAAGTAAACGATGAAGTGTTTGGAGATATCATTCTGTAACGTCTGGTAACAGCAGGAATAAATCTCTGAGAAACCACATTACCAACAATATCAGCTGTGTTGGCAATGGCAGCCACACGTGCAGTACTAGTTGCATTAGATACCAAAACTAAGTTACCATTGGCATTTAACTTTCCGTTGTTTAAAGTCAATGTTCCGTTAAGGTTCAATGTATTTCCTAATACTATTGAATCGTTTGTTTTGGTTGACCCAACATTTATAGTAAGATCTTGTAGTGCATTGGTTACACCATTGGTGGTTTGGTCCATTTTAAGCGTGCCCATGTTACCAGAACCATTAATAACTATTGATGATGTGGTACTTCCTTTTACTGTACCTTCACCAGATATTGCTCCATTTATAGTTAGTGTTTTTCCATTTAACTCAATGCGTTTGTTGCTTTCTGTTAACTCTAAATTATTAACAGTTATGTTACCGGGTAATACAGGCATATTTACAGCCGAACCACTGATAATAATATTTGCATTGGTTGGTGGTACTACCCCACCGCACCAATTGGCAGTATTATTCCAATCGGTATTCACACCTAACCAAAGTGGAGTAACCTCAACAACAGAAGATGCAGACATGTAACTTGCACAACCTGTTACATTACTTGTTGCCACAACACGGTACGATCCGCTTATGTTTACGTTAGGAAATGTAAGTGATGAACCAGTACCGTTTACGATGCCGGAAACAGCAACTTGTGATCTGAATAACTGATAAGTTGTTCCTTCTTCAGAACCTGATAATGCAAACATTACACCTGTTGAGCCGATACAATATGAGCCAGAACCACTCAATATAAATGGTGCAGGTAATTCTATTTGCTGTAAGGTTGCAGATGTACTGTTGTTCCATTCATTATTATCACCAGTAGTTGTTGCAGTTGCTGTGTATGTATAGGCTCCAGCATTAATCACTTGGTAGGTTGTTGTAATATTAACGTGCTGTGTTGCCCCTGCGGCCAAAGTTCCGCTATTAATTATTACATTATTAAAAGATGTAGTAACATTAGCCGGACTTAATACCGAAGCAGAAACAGTAACCGGATTAACAGAGAAATTAATTGGTGCAACACTATAGTTTGTTAATGCAACTGTTACGGTTGTGTTACCGCAGTTATTTTGAGTTGGACTAACAAAACTGCTAATACCCATATCAACATCATTAATACTTATATTAAATGTTTGTGATGTTGGTGTAGTTGAACCAAAATCATATACACGAACGTAATAAGTTTGTCCAACAGTTAAGCCCGTTGCTCTTAAGTTTTCACTCATACCATTACCATTTGCATTTACAGTATGCAATGAGGTTAGTGAGCCACAAGCACCACTGAATAATTCTACAACTGCATTAAACGAATAAGCCGCACTAACCGAGATATTATGTGCTGTTGATGCTGCCGTAAATTTATACCAAACATCATCATCAGCAGTACCCACAGTACCTACCATACTTTGTGTGGCATTTAAAACTGATCCAGAAATAGGTGTTGAAGATGTTGGGTTGATGGTAACAGCACCAGAACAATTATCATTTACCGGAGCAGTAACAATTGTTGTAAAATTATTTACATAACATCCGGTTGCTGCACCACTTCCGTTTGCCGGTATAACTGTCCAATAGTAAGTAGTATTATTTTGTAAACCACTTGCTATATGACTTGTTGATGTTATGCCATTTGCAACACGAGCTGTTGTAGATAAACTTGCTACAGCAGATTGATTTGCACTTAAAAATACCGAGTACGAGGTTGGTGTTCCTGAGCCAGCTGCCCATGTCAAGGTAAGATTGGTATCAATATTGGTTGATAAAACTTCTGGAGTTAAACTTCTTGCACAAGAAGGAACAGTTCCGGTAGTTGAAAAAGTAGCATAGCTGCAACCTTGTGATGAACCATTGGCATTTTGTGCAATAACACGCCAGTAGTATGTTGTTGATGCGCTTAGGGTATTGGCCGGTAAACTGTATGAAGTAGTTGTTAAGTTTTGTGCAGCCGAAACATTTAAAGTATCAGTAAATGTTGGGTTGGTTGATATTTGCAAACGATATGTTTTGGTACCAACAGTTGGCAATGCTGCTGCACTCCACGAAAAGTTTAATGCATTGTTTCTTGATACATTGTTTAGGTTATTTGCCGGTGTGTTTAGTATAGGGCACGATGGAACAATATTGCTTGCCAAAATACTAAATCCTGATGTTGGTGTAGCTCCGTTAGCCGAATGATAAACCCTTATAAAATAAGTAGTACCAACCGTTGTTACTAGGTCTAAAGTTTCAATGCCCGCAGCACCAGTGCTACTAACACAACCTGCACTGGTTAAACTTCCGCATGTACCTGTAAAATATTGCATTACGGCATTATAGGCCGAACCTCCGTTAACTGTTAAACGTGTAATGGTACTTGTTGCTGTAAATTTAAACCAAACATCATCATCAGGTGTACCTGGGCTACCAGCTGTACAAGCAGGTGTTCCGGTACTTGCTTTGGCATTTGCTGTACTGCCCGAAACAAACTCATCTCCTATGGTTAATTCCTGTGCATTTACGCAGTCGTCATTGGTTGGCGGAGTAATAATATTGTAAACAGATATTGCAAAATTACCCGATCCACCGGCACCTGTATTTGCATCATAAACCCTTACAAAATAAGTTCCTTCAACCAATGTATCTTCGGTTAAGGTTTCAATTAAACCATTACCGGTAGCATTACGGCAGGCAATATTGGTAAGCGTGTTGCAATTACCAGAAAACAATTGTACTACACCATTATAACCTCCCGAAGAGTTAACGGTAATACCATAAGCACCAGCATTTGTTACTGTAAATTTAAACCAAACATCATCATCGGCATTACCAGAGGTTGCTGCATTGCAAACAGGAATCGATGAAGATGCTGTTGCTCCTTTTGATGAATACACCCTGCAAAAATCGTTTTGAATTCCGTTTTGAATTGGAAGAACAATTGCGGTATTGCAATTATCGTTGATTATTGCAGGAGTTGTTTGGCTTAAAGCTGGTGCAGATGAATTTGGCACAAATGTAAGTGTGCTGTAACAATCAGGAAGTTCGCTTAAATTGGTGGTATTAACGTTTGAGAAGTTTAACACATTGGCTAACTGCTGAGCAACCAATTGGCCTGCACTTGGAGTTGACGAAACGGTGTTTGCACTCATACCAACACTGTAACTGTATGAGTAATTAACCGTTCCGTTAAAACCAAACATCCTGCCATATACAAACTCTATTTTATCATCTTGTTCGTATAATTTTAGTTGGAAATTAATACTAGGACCTGCATTGCTGTATATTTCCATTTCCGACCATTCTATGGTTAAAACTTGATTTCCTTGTTGGCCTGTTACCAAGTATTTTACCGAACTTTCTAATAAAGCCCTTTGCACATCTTGTGATGAGCTTGAGATATATCCCTGGCAAACCAAATCTTCCCAAAAAGGCGCTATAATTTGGCGTTGGCCACTAAAGTTATTGGTGTATGATGCATTTGATGTTAAGTTAAAAGTAACAAATCCATTTGTATTTACTTCCAAATCTGTTACTGGTAATCCTTGATAAGAGAAACCGTTAAATCCGATTGAACTTAAATTTAGCGCATCACTCATTTTATCATCTGCATTATATGTACCACTCCATGAAAACATGTTACCCGAGTTAATAATTGATTGGTATGGGGTGTTGGTTTTTCTTGTAATGTTAAAATTTAACGGTGCAAGTGTTGTGGTAAAATTCCAGGTATTGTTACCCGAAGCTAAACTACCTGAGGCACTCATAGGTACAACTTTCCAATAGTAAATGGTAGATGCATTAAGGGTTGTACTTAAATTATAACTTGTACCCAATTGCGATGAAACCAACATTGCTGATGATGACTCGTTGTTAACATCAGATTGATTACTACTAAAATAAATGCGATAAGAATTGGCTCCGCATACACTTGGCCACGAAAGTGTTAACCCACTGGTTGAAACATTGGTTTGACCGTTTGTTGGAGCTGTTGGCGAGGTAATTGAAAGAACTGGCGCAACAGTAGTTATTGCATTAGAGTGATTATAAGCTTTATCTTCATGAACTACAGCATAAACGTATCGAGTTCCGTCAGCTATTGTATTGTCTGTATATGATGTTGCACTACCCGAAACCGTATCAATTACAGTCCAAGCACCAACCACATCTTCGCCATATCCACCAGCTTTGCTGTAAATAACCTGATTATCTAAAACAGGCGCTGTGGTTGAGCAATTTCCGGTTGTACGTAAAATGATAGTACGCTGAACACCACTGCCTCCATTATTATCTGCTCCGTTTTGCCAATTTAGCGTAACCGCACTCGAGTTAAAAGTGGCACTTAAGTTACTTGCAGCGTTTGGCGATGTTAAATCAACTGTAGCAGAATTGCTAACGTAGGCGATAATATCATCCCAATAAAAAACACGAGATTGCCCACCCGAGCTGGAATGCATATTGATGCGTGGATTCCAAGTAACGGTATTGTTAGAATTGTTTCGAATTACGTTGCTAATTTGATAATAAGTATTGTTAGCGGCAGGTGTGTAAGCAGTACCCATATTGTTAGCAATACCAATTTGAACCCTTGAATTGTTGCTTCGGGTTGAAACTTTATAATGGGCAATTAAAGTTAAATATTGACCGGCCGGAACACTAATTCCCGAATTACTTTCAATGTAACCGTTGCTATTGGTGCTGGTGTTGTTGTTTGATAAACACCTGGCTCCGGTTCTTTTTTCGGAAGAATTTACACCGCTCGTTCCTGATATGGAGGTTGTCCAACCGGTTAATGATGATGAGTTGGCTTCAAAACCAAAATTTGTTATTGGGTTAGGTTGAGCCTTTAACAATTGCGAGTTTATTAACAATAGTGCTAATAAAACACATGTAAACAGTTTAGGGGTAGTTTTGTACATAATAAATTGCGTTTATTGAGTACAAATATATATAAGTATAAAACTAATAGCGGTTAATAAAAATAAATGGCATTATTCAAAACACTGATTTTCAGCCATAAAAAATTTTCCCCAAGGCTAATTTGAGTGGAACTTTTTTGTGT
>CAZRVA010000046.1:2982-18439 GCA_964603255.1 uncultured Chitinophaga sp. | reverse complement strand
AAATTATAGAATGGGAATTTGGCAATAAAACAGTGATTGAGTGTATTGTACCCGAGGGCAACAACAAACCTTATTATGCCAAGGATGAAGAAGGAAAGTGGTGGGTGCACATACGCGTTAAAGATAAAAGTTTACTGGCTAGTAAGGTGGTAGTTGATGTATTAAAACGAAACACCAACCCAAAAGATACGCTGATTAAATACAGCAAACACGAGGAAGGATTACTACAATACCTAGGCAAAAACCATAAAATTACCACCAAACAATTGTGCAAACTGTTGAACATTTCGCGTTGGCGGGCACAAAAAATGTTGATTAATTTGGTGAGTGCCGGAGTAATCAGAAATCATACCACCGAAAAGGAAGAGTTTTTTACCTTGAGTTAAGTTGCGTTGAAACAGCGCTTAATCTTGCTTTACTTTAATTACACTCAAACTGATGGCTATCCAGAATATAGCAGGCAATATGCACCAAATTAAGCCGTGCAGCCAAAATCCATCAAAGGTGTAAATAACAGCATTTGCCGGGTTATCCGCTTTGTATAAAACAGGTACAATTAACCCAACATCCATAGGTTGGCCCTCGGGACCAAGCATGGTAACTAAACTATCACCTACGTAAAACTGAATCTCGGCACTAATGGTACTACCAAAATCGCTTTTGTTAATGCCATGCATGTAATTTTTGGTTACAATGCCTTCGGTAATTAAAGCTCCGTTTTTAAACTGAATTTTTATGAAATAGAAAATGCCGAAAATAGCCATCAACCCAAACAGAAAAATGGCTGCTTTGTAAAAGTTGTTTTTAACGGTAATCAATTGTTTCTAAAAGGTGCTATCAGGTTAAACTTAGGTATGGTTACCTTAAATTGTTTTCCATCAAGCTGACGTTCCATTAAGTAGGTACCGTGCATTGAACCCATATCTGATTGTATAATACAACCTGAAACGTACTGATGCGATTCGCCCGGCTCAAGCACGGGTTGTAAGCCAATCACGCCTTCCCCTTCCACTTCGTTTTTAGCCACGTTTAAGTCGTTAATAAACCAATGCCTACGCAACAGTTTTACGGTATAGTCTCCCTTATTGTGTATGGTAATGCGGTAGGCAAAAACATGGTCTTTGTCTGATTGGTTTTCCTGATAGGCAACCTCCACAGTTATTTTTACATCGTTGGTTATTGCTGTTGGCATAATTACAAATAGAACATACGAATTAATGAAAAGTTGCGACTAAAACAAACCCAAATAAGTATTGCTTATGTTTATTTTACAAAGTAATGATTAGCCGGTTCGCAATCACTTCATCATTGCTTAACATTAGCATCACAATGTAGGTTAAACTTTGTGTAACCAAAAAATTACAGCGTAAATGAATAAACGCAACATTAAGGTGGCCGTAATTTCTGATGTGCATTTAGGCACATACGGTTGCCACGCAAAAGCGGTTAACCGCTACTTAAAATCAATTAATCCCGAAATTTTAATTCTTAATGGCGACATAGTTGACATTTGGCAATTTAGTAAACGTTACTGGCCGGATAGCCATATGAAAGTGGTTCAACGTATTTTTAAAATGATGGCCAACGGAACTAAGGTGTATTACCTAACCGGAAACCACGATGAAATGCTTAGAAAGTTTACCGATTTTAGGTTGGGGAAACTAGAGTTGCTTGATAAGTTGGTATTAGACTTAGATGGTAAAAAGGCCTGGATATTTCATGGTGATGTGTTTGATATTAGTATGAAACACAGCAAATGGTTAGCTAAACTAGGTGCCGTTGGTTACGATACTTTAATTGTATTGAATAGCATGGTAAACTGGGTATCGCAAAAACTAGGACGAGGAAAAGTATCGTTTAGTAAACGTATAAAAAACAGCGTGAAGCAAGCCATTAAGTTTATTGATGATTTTGAAGAAACCGCAACAAGTATTGCCATCGAAAATGGATACGATTACGTGTTGTGCGGACACATACATCAGCCTGCCATGAGAAGTGTGAAAACAGATAAAGGTGAAACACTTTATTTAAATAGTGGCGATTGGGTGGAGAATTTAACTGCATTGGAATACAACGATAAAAAATGGAGTTTGTACCATTACAAGGATGAGTTTGGTGATGAAGAAATGTATGAAGAAGATGAGTTAAATGTTAAACTTCCTAACATGGAATCGCTTTACCAAGATATTATTAAAGCTGCTGTTGCAGAACATTAAGCTTACTTAAAATACAGGGTTAATAAAATGGATATTATTTAGGATACCCAAGACTGTATTGAATAAGTAACAACCCACTTCTTCAGGTTTTTATTGTAATTTAAATAGATAACGTATCCAGATCCACAAAGGTTACCGCAAAAATTCTCGATATAAATTAGCGCGTAATTATTTACAACTACTGGTTCTGTGGTTGAATAATAGCCCAACGCATTTGAATCAACTCTATAAAAATTTTTCCAATCACTATTATTATTTAATGCTTGTGAAATGATATTAGATGACGTTAATTTAATCCGTGGGCAAGACTTTAGCCCAATTTGACTTGCGCTGAGTGTAATGTTTTTTTTCAACCCAGTGGAAAGATCCAAAATCACTAGCGTATCTGGTATTGCTTTAAACAAATCGGGCTCAAATACGAAGCTAGGATCATGAGAAAACCTTGTAGAGTCTAATAATAGTATTTGTGGCTTGTTTGAATTTATGCTGTCTTGAAAGTAATTTAAAGAAGCAAATACAATTTGGTCGCGTGTAGTTTTATCACATTGAGCAGAAACCCTATTTGCGAGTACTATCCCCAATATTAATATGCAAAAAAGTCTTAACATACACACTAACTACCAAGCTTGGTAATGGATAAAAGGATGATGTATAGATCCTTTTCTATGGAGTAGTTTTTGGCATACATAAAGTTTAGCTTATTGGCTGTTGCCGGCTCAACCCTATTGCTCCATTTTATTACAGGAGATAATACCCCTTGTTTAATTTTAGGTAAGGTATTTTGGTTTGATGATTGCGTATAACCCACCCAGGTTTTTTGTCCGAAAAACACCTCCCACAAATTTTTAAGAAACTGCAAACGGTGTTTAACTATTAGTAACAACACCGGACTAAGCGCTGTAAACAACAAGGCCACCAATACATCCAACAACCTTTTGTTGCGTTGATGTTGTGGCTCGCTCAAGGCCATGCTAATATCCAATGCATAAAAATCTCCTGCACTGTTTTTACTGTTCGAACCAATAATAAATGTGCTTTCCTCGGGCACAATTTTGTATTGCACACCAGGTAAAGTAACACCACTCATCCATTGTATAATTTGTGTTGCCGAAATATCTTTAGAGCAAAAAATAATTTCTTCGGCATTAAACACCTGAACAATATCTTTTAGTCGAGATACATCGCCTAAATAATCATCACTTTGTTCTTTATCATTACCAACCGTAACATAACCTGCAACTTTACAGTTGGCTTTGGTTTTGTTTAACAAATCTTGTACACGAGCAGCTTCAGTTTGGCTACCCACAATAATAGTTGTGGTATCGTAAGCCATGGCCAAGTCTATTTTCTTAAATTTTGCTGCGTATAATATTAATCTATTTAAGTAAGCGCCAACCAAAGCCCATACAAAACCTAACATAATAATGGCCCTTGAAAAACGATAACTTAACGGAGCAAATGCATATACCAAACTGATGCCTATCAACCCAAACAAAACACCTTTAACGATTGCTGTTATTGATCGTGGTTTTTCGTATGCCCCTGATAAATACAAACCAAATACCCAAAGTAGCGTATAAATGCTTGCATTAACCAACATAAACTCTATTGGATATGATCCGCCTTCAACAAATTTATGGTTACGCTCCCAATACAATTTTATGAGGTAAATACCGGTGTACATACACGCAGCATCTAAAAGCATAAGGTGTGTGGTTTGAAAAAACCTTGCAATTAAAGAAATACCGGCACGAATGTAGATAGCAAAACTTATTAAGAAACTAAATAGCTTAGCGTGCTTATTGCTGTAGTGCTTTTGGGCAAAAATGATCATGGCCCTGTAAAACACAAATACATAATTTACACTTGTTTTTTTGGTGCTCTCACCCTTATAATGTATGATGGTAGTATCAGGGAAATAATAGTTTTTATAACCACCTTGAGTAATGCGGTACGATAAATCAATATCCTCTCCGTACATAAAATAGTCTTCATCCAACAAACCAATTTTATCTAAAGCGGCTTTACGTATAAACATAAATGCACCCGATAAAACTTCTACTTCATGTATTTCATCATTACTTAAAAACCCCAAATGATACCTGCCAAATGTTTTTGATTTTGGAAAGACGGATGCAAAACCAAACATCTTGTAAAACGCTACTTGTGGCGTTGGTAAACTACGTTTTGATTCAGGTAAAAACTTGCCTTTTCCATCAATCATTTTTACACCCAATGCTCCCGCATCCTGGTGTTTTTCCATAAACTCAATACAAGCAGTAAAGCAATCTTCCTCTACAACAGTATCGGGGTTTAGCAGCAATACATATTTACCCTTGGCTTGTTTTATGGCTTGATTATTGGCCACACTAAAGCCGGTATTGGTTTTGTTTTCTATAACTATGGTTTGCGGAAATTTTCTGCGTACCATTTCACAACTGCCATCTGCCGAATTGTTATCAACCACAAATACTTCTCCATCAACACCACGCATAGCTTTGTATACGCTATGCAGCGCTTGTTCCAAAAAGTACTTTACGTTATAGTTAACAATAATTACAGATAACTGCATGTGTGTGTTTTAAACTGTTAAATTTAAACGTTGCAAAACAACATTTGTTATTGCATGGGTTGACCACCTGCTAAACTTTGGTAGCGCCTGATACACTCATCTGCTTTGGCTTTTTCATTAGTACGTTGATAAACCTGGGCCAGATAATAATATGCACGTGCATAATTTGGGTTCATTGCCAATGCGTTATTAAATGCACCTTCGGCCATAGCGTAATTAGCCAAATTTAAATAAGCCAAACCCAAACCTTCAAACATCTCAGGTATATTACCATTATTTTTCACACCATTCTCAAAGTAATCTGCTGCTTTTGCAAAATCATTTTTTTGCAACATACATTGACCCGCATAAAAGTAGGCCTCGGTAACGTTACGTTTATAAAACAATGCTTTATCTAAATACGGTAATGCACTATCTGGTTTTTGTTGGGTATACCAAACTTGCCCTAGCATACTATATCCCGAGTAGTTTTCAGGATAGATCTCTATAGATTTTTTAAGTGCCGCTTCTGCCTCTGCAAAACGATTGCTGTACAAATATGCGGTGCCCAACATGCGATGTGCCTCTTCATTCATCGGATCGTACGCTACGGCCTTCTGAAAATGCGTGATAGCAGAATCAACACTTCTACGTGCCAATGCTTCATAACCGTCAGGCATAAAAGTATTTTCACGTTTTACAATTACACACAATGGCGCATCATCAGCTTTAATAACATGCACCGTTCCTTTTGGAGGAAAAGCACCATTTAACAATTCGTTTTTGCTGTAGGTACGGCTGGTTAAAATCAAATAATCCCAACGCGGTTTAAACTCTTCGTACTCACGCACCCAAAAGAAATCTAAATTTGGATTGATGCGATGACCATAATAAGAAGCCGTTAATGGTTCGTTGTTGATACCGATTAATACTTTTTTATTGGGTTCTTGTTGTGCAATCCACTCGGCAGCGGCACGACAAGAGTTACTGTAATAATCTGTTTCGTAATTGCCGTATGCACCATTAATACCACCCACAAACTCGTTAAAGTAAACATATTGGTTCGGGTGATTTTTAACCATCCAAGCCAAAGGTTTTGCGAATGCTACACCTAAAATGATTACCAAACCAATTTGCGCAAACTTATTTTTAAATGCATTTAATAAAAACTCGTACGATAGGGCAGATAACACCACCATTGATGGCAATACAAACAGATAATGTCTCCATCCGTTGTAATAATTTAAGTCGGTGTACTCGGCCCAAGCCACTGGAAACGCCATCATAAATACAAACATCAACACATAACCAATGTTTACATATTTACGTAACCAGTTTAGCAACAATAACGTCAAGCCAATTCCTGCCAATAAATAAATTGGGTTACCAATGCTTAAAAACTTCACTACATAATACCCCGGAGCTTCGGTAAGCATGTACATGCGCGTACCTTCAAATAACTCGGTATTGTTTGCATAAAATGCATTTTCACTCGATTTTTTAAATGCGATGTATACATTTTTAAATGGATTACTTAAAGCATAAGGCCATAACGAAATACCAAACAAATATCCTAAACCGGCTACACTAAAAAAGGTATTTACGTATGTTAGAAATCCTTGGCTGAATAGTCCTTTTTTGTTTTTAATGCAATACCACAACCACTGTATACCAAGGAACATGGCCATGTATGCTATAATTAAAATAGCACCAACGCGGCTACCAATGCCAATACCTATACCAATACCTAACCAACTAATGTGTTTTCTTTTTGGATGAGGCATATTTTGCAGAATACGCACCATAAAATATCCTGAAACAGCAAAGCCTGCTGCAAATGGAATATCAGTTGGATTGTTCATACTAAAGCCCATCCAGCTTGGGTTAAGACCAACAAACAACAAAGCGATAACTGCTCCGCGCCAACTGGTAAGAGCTTTAACAGTTAGTCCAATACATATCAACCCAAACAAACCATACAACGAAATAATAAAGTGACGTGTATCGTATGGATCAGTATCAAAAGTATTATAAATAATTGCAGAAATTAAGTTGATGTGTTCACCATAATGTCTGAAGATTTGACGCACATAATCTTGGTTTCCGGTGGGTTCACTTAATGCGGTGGAGTCTTCACCAAAAGTCATAACCCAATTGTAAGCCACCTTGCTGTATTCATCATGCTGCTTCTCGTCCCAAGTCATACCATACTGCTGACTTAACAATGGATAACCCACACAAAAACCCAAAACAAGCACATAAAATATCATCCTAAAAATTGGCGCATTTCCTTTGTTTTCGGGTTGTGTTTTTGTTTTGATTTCGTGTAAAGCAGAAAGTACAAAAAACTTAAAGCTCAAAAAAAGTGAGATAAATGGCAAGGCAAAAATGCTTAGTACACTTCCCGAAGGCGAGTTTTTGTCAGCATTTAACGCAACATCTTCAGCATTAATTTTGTGCGCACCAACTTGGTTAGCAATTTCAAAATAGTTACTGGCTGTACTTAACTTAGTATCAAATGTTTGATGAGCAAAATCGGTATTTACAATGATTACACCACTTTGGTTATCGTTTACATTACTGGTACTAATAAAGCGAACAAAGTTGTTGTATAAACTGTTACCTATTTTTTGAACCAACCCATTTTTATTGGCACTCTCTTTTAAAAAGTACGAACCAAAATAGAAGGTATTGCTCAGCATTTTTTTACGCTTGGCTTGTGCCACACTAACCAATGCCGAAACACTTGCCGATTCAGTATTTTCAACCACCAAACTAACCGTTCCGCTTGCCATTGCAAATGCTTCGGTGTAGTTTTTTGCCAAGTGTAATTTTTGCTTTTGAACTAAATCTTGATAAGCAGCATTTTTTTGTAACTCATCGGCCAACTTTTGGTTTGATGTGGTGATAAGCACACAATCAACATCCGTTTTGCCTTTACTAAACGAATTAAAAATTTGTTCGTACGAAGCAGCTTTTGCATTGCCCTTTAAGGGTAATATAATACTTAAACGGTTATCTGATTTAGGTGTTTGCATAAGTAACTGTTTTCAAAAAAATGGGTTAGCTTTTTTTCTGATTCAACCCTAAAAAGCTAAGGAAGAAACTTGAGAAAATAGTTTGTAAGCCTATCATAATGGCAAATACAGATGGAATAACCACACGTAAAATACTTGAATAATTTAGTTGACCAAAGTCTTGCTGATCCCACAAATAAAGTGAATATACCGAGCCACCCAAACCGGCAAGTGTAATTAAAACTCCAATTACCAAACCAGCCTCAAGTGTTATAAAATTATACAATTTGTCTAGGGTTGAATTCTTAGGTAAGAACCCTTGTTGTATGGCGTAAATTCTGGTAAACACAGCAAAGTTTACTGCCTGGAAACCGATTACAACAAATGCACCTGCGTACAACAACGTGTTGGTATCAAAGTGTATGTTCATTAATTGTACCGGGCCTTGTTGTATTAAAATAAACAATATTAAACCAATTAACATAAGCGTTAAACCCGGAATTAAAAACAACCATTTTGGGCTGTACAACAATAAGAAACGTAAGTGTCTCCAACCATCGCGCCAAGTTCGCAAATGTGGCGGACGACTTCTTCCATCAGGTGATAGTGTGGTAGGAACTTCAATAATTTTTAACTTATTAATTTGTGCCTTTACCACCATTTCGCTGGCAAACTCCATTCCTGTGGTTTGTAAGTTTAACAAGGTAACAATATCTTGACGGAAACCACGCAACCCGCAATGAAAATCGTTAATGCCTCCACCAAAAAATAACTTACCAATAAAAGATAATACAGGATTGCCCAAATAATAATGTAGAAACGGCATAGCACCTTTTGCAATTCCACCTTTAAAACGGTTACCCATAACTAAGTCGTAACCATCGCGCAGTTTTTCTACGTATGCATTTAGGTTGCTAAAATCGTAACTATCATCGCTATCGCCCATAATTACATATTTGCCTTGGGCTGCTTGTATAGCGCCCATTAAGGCACTTCCGTAACCTTTGCGAGGTATATCAACCACACGGGCACCGCAATTGCGGGCAATATCTTGCGAGCCATCTGTACTGCCATTATCTCCAATAACAACCTCTCCGCTAATGTTATTATCGTTTAAATATTTCATGGCCTTATCGATGCAGACTTTTAACGTTTCTGCTTCGTTTAAGCAAGGCATTACAATGGTTAATTCTATTGGCTTTTCCATGTTATAGGTTTAGCTGTTTTTCTTTTTTAATACCGCAATAAAATGCAATTGTCTTCCAAACACCATGTTAAACACACCCGGGTATAAGGGAATACGCTTGTTGATGGTTACGATTTCTAATCCTAACTCTTCGAACAAATCCATCCAATATTTTTCTGTTTTAAAGTTGTAAATTACCTTAACACCGTGTGGTGCGTTGCCCACCCAATCCATAAACTTTAGGGTTTGAAAATCGAATGCGTTTGCCCATAAGTGATCTTTTATAACCAAATACTTCTTGCTTACACGCATGGTTTCTTTCAGTAAGTTTTTAAAATTATCATCCGGAACGTGGTGTAAAACATCGGTATATTGAGCAGCATCAAAACTGTTATCAGGATATGGAATATGCACACCATCGTATTCTTTAAAAGGAATAGCGCAAGTAGGGCGGGCCATAATATCAATACCTTCGTAGCTGATACCCGGTTTTTTCTCACTGATTAATTTGCTGATGGTTCCGTCACCACAACCAATATCCAAAATTTTCACATTATCGGGCATTTGTTTGGCTATCTCGTCAGATATAACCTTAATACGTCTCAAAAAAACATATTCATGGTGTAGGTCTTTCAGTAATTTCATCTGTATAATTTTGCTTAAAGTGTGCAATATAAAAATATTCGGCTTTTAATAGCAAAATGAGAATAAAATAAAGGGATAAGCCTTATTGCATCAACCTAAAACCACAATAAAAAAGGCAAACCTACCGATTTGCCTTTAATTGATAACTTATTGATTTTGTTGTTTTTTAGCACCAAACTTGGTTAAACCCGGAACATTGGCTCCAATTCCAAGCCCCATACCAATGCTTAAATACCAAGTCCCCTGATAATTGCCGGGTTGTTGTCCAAGTTCCATTTTGGTGGTAAAACCAATTTTACGTCCCATAAATGCTTGCCAACCCACACGCCAACCCATGTAGTTTTTAGAATTATAATCGTTGTTTAAATCAACGTTTTTGTATGCAGCCATTTGGTTTGTGTTTGGTTTTAGTGCATAGTTTACTAATGGTGTTAAAATAATATCTGCGTAAAAATCGTTGCTTATGCTGCGGCTGCGTTTGCCGTAACCTTCGGCTTGTATTGCTATATTTACCATTGATTGGTAGCTAATACCTGCATAAATACCGGTTGAGTTTACCACATAATGCATGGTTTCGAATGAGGCATTGTCTTTAGCAATTTGTTTGTTGCCTGCTGCATCCTTATAATACATGATATTATCGTCTTTACCTGGAAAAGAACTTAAATCGCATATTTGGCGGTAGTTTTGAATACCACCACGCACTGATAAAATTCTGCGATAGGTTGCAGGTACATTCAGAAAAGTGGTGTGGCGATAGTTGCCTGATGTAAATGATGATAACACTACTTTAGCTTTTCCTTGACGAAGTCTGTTTGATAAGTTAAACCTTCCACCTAATCTAAACTCATGCCCTTTTCCAATATCTTCAGGCGAGAATATACCTGCTGACATGTCGTTGTATGATCTTCTTATGTCAGCATCGGCTTGCAAAAGTTTACCTAACTGTGCGTTACCAATTACATTGTAGGCAATGCTCATGTTTGATGAGTAAGTACTAAAATCGATCACATTTAATGCTATCGACAAATTTTTTGTGTCTGGATTATCGGTTAATACTTTGTAGCTCACATTTTGAGCTGATATTTGGGTTAATAATCCAATTGAAAGCGCACAACCAAGTGTAAAAAATTTCATTTTCATAAAGAGGTTTTTGTGAGACAAATGTGCGTCTATCCTCTGTTATGATTCAATACGTTGATTAACGTATTATAGCTATTAGATTATTTAACCTTATTGCCACCAACATAAACCGCGCTTGGTTTGGTATCTCTAATTGTGCGCATATCGGCTTGCAATAAATCCAAGTCCATTATTATAAAATCGGCCAACTTACCTGCTTCTAAAGAGCCTTTTATGTTTTCCTCAAACGCTGATTTTGCTGCCCAGATCGTCATACCTCTTAAGGCTTCTTCACGGGTTAGTGCATCTTGCATTTGGAAACCAGTTTCAGGAAATTGTTGTGCATCTTTTCTTTCTACAGCGGCATAATAGGTGTAAAATGGTTGTGGTAGTTCAACCGGAAAATCGGTACCTAGAGGCAACCAGCCATTTTGTTTTAACAATGTTTTTAAAGCATACGCACCTTTTATTCTTTCTTTACCTAATCTGTCTTCAGCCCAATACATATCGCTTGTGGCATGTGTGGGTTGAACCGATGGCACAATATTATACTTACCAAATAAATTAAAATCGTTTTGATGTACCACTTGTGCGTGTTCTATTCGCCACCTGCGGTTGTTGTTTTCGCCCAAATATTTGCCATACAATTGCATTACAAATCTGTTGGCCGAATCGCCAATGCAATGCGTATTTAACTGGTAAGGTGAGCTGCTGATTCTTCTTACGTACTCTTCCATTTTTGATAGTGGTGTGAGTATTAAACCATGATGTTGGTGTTGGTCGTGATAAGGTTGTAACAAACACGCACCTCTTGAACCAAGTGCGCCATCGGCATACATTTTAAACGAAGAAACATTGAGTAAATCGGTTTTTACTGGCTTGCGGTTTAACCATTCATCCACTTGTTTATCGTTGGCACTAATCATGGCATACACCCTGATGAAAAGTTGTTTGCTTTTTTGTAGCGAGTCAATTATGTCTATTACCTCGGTATCTAAACCAGCATCGCACACGCTTGTTAAACCTAAATCAATACAAACTTGTTGTGCCATTAACAACGATGTTGCAATGCTCGCCCTATCCGGTTTAGGTAATTTTTCTTGCACCAAATCAACTGCGTTATCAATTAAAACTCCGGTTAATTTGTTGCTACTTTTAATCAATTCTCCTCCATCAATTTTTGTATTGATGTTGATTTGAGCCAATTCAAGCGCTTTGTTGTTAGCAATTGCCGCATGGCCATCAACCCGCTTTAACAATACCGGGATATCAGGAAATAATTTATTGAGTGCTTCGTTAGTTGGAAAGTTTTTTACAGCCCAATCGTTTTGGTCCCAACCACGGCCCGTTAAAAATTGAGGATTTCTTTTTGCAACAAATTCTTTGCACCTGCTTAGTACTTCGTCCCAACTTTTGGTGTTGGTTAAATCAACCGTTTGCATGTATGCACCCAACCCATAAAAGTGCGAGTGTGCATCTATTAAACCCGGATAAATAAATTTACCATCGGCCTGTAATACAGAGTCTGATTGGTATTGAGTAAGCAACTCATTTCCACCAACAGCAACAATTTTTCCTTGGTTTATTACCATCACTGTTGCAGTATTCATCACCGAATCTATGGTGTAAATTTTAGCACCTTTTACAATTAAATCAACCTTATTGGTTTTACCACATGCCATTAAAAGTAACAAACAAATGCAACTGTACAGGTTAAGTTTTTTCATGGGTTTTTGGGTTGATGTTTGGTGTTATTTACCTCCACCAATGCGGTTAAAGTACTCCTTACTTTTTTCTTTGTAGTAAGGCTGCATATCGGCCGGAATGGTTTCTAACAATTCCTTCTCTTTGTTTTTTTGTTGTATGTATAAATCAAATGCCGGTGGACTAGGTTTTGGTTTGCCTTTGGCTTGCTCAGCTTCACGTTTTTCTTCTTGCTCTTGTTTACGTTCAGCTTTTTCACTCTCTAACAAACGTGTTAAAATTTCTTGCTGACGTTGCAACATTTCGGTAGTCAATTTTTTGTTGTACAACTCCTTTTCCGTTTGCTCCATCATACGTTTCATTTCTTCCAACATTTTTGCACCACCCACACCTTCTTTTTGTTTGGCATCCATTTGCTGCATCATTTTTTGCAACTGTTGGCGAATGGCCATTTGCTGCGCAGCCATGCGTGCAAAACCTTCGCTACCCATCCCTTGCTGTCCGTTTGGATTTGGCTGTTGCCCATTAGGCATTTGTCCCGGCTTTTGTCCGCCCGGTTGTGGTTTACCCTCTTCGCCTTTTTTGTTCATGCCCTCACGCAACTGCTTATTCAACTCCTCTTGCATTTTTTTAATCTGACTCATGGTTAAAGGTTTACTTCCTTTGCCTTGTCCGGGTTTTGGCTTCGGTTTTCCTTTACCACTTTTTTTACTTTTTGCCTGCTGATTTTGCTGTTGCATTTGGTTAAGTACCTGGCTTAACATCACGGCAAGATTATTAGCATGTGTCATGGCATACTGTTGGCGTGTGCGTATTTCCATAAAATTACGAACACCAAAACCTGCCACACTTTTATCTAAATTATCGTTTAGTTTAGTTACCTCACGGTTAATAAATGAGCTAATTTCAGGTACACGTTTACTCAATGCCAATAAACTATCCTCAATAATTTTGGCATTATCTTTTGTAACCTTTTGTTTTTTGGCTAACTCCACATACTGCGGACTATAACCATTCAACTTTTTCATTTCATCAATTAAGTCTTCTTGGTCTTTGCTTAACTGTATGGTATTTTCTAAAATTTCGCGCAAAGTTGCCGCATCTTCTTCGTGTTGTTCTTTCTCGGCTTCCTCTTGTTTTTCCTTTATTTTTTCGGCCATTTCTTCCATTTCTTTGGCCGCGTTTTCCTGGTTTTCTTTGGCTTTCTTATTGTCTTTTTTATCTAAGTTATCCTGAGCTTTTTGCATTTCCTCGTTGGCTTTCTCTTCCTCTTTTTTGGTATCACCCAAATCACGAGGATCTTCCAACTCCTTATTTTTTTGCTCGATGTCTTTTAACTCTTTTTGTAAATCCTTAAACTCTTGCTGTAACTTTTGCTGCACCTGTTTTAGCTGTTCTTGTTGCTTTTGTTTTTCATCTTTATTTAACCCTTTTTGTTGGTCTAATTGCTCCGTTTTTTTTGCCAACTCTTTTTGCTTTTCGGCCAATTTATCAAGCTCTTTGGTTGTTTCAGTAATCTTTTTATCTAGCTCCAATTGCTTAAACTGCTCCAACATTCTGTCTAGTTCCTTCTCCACATCTTTGTTGTTCATCTGCATCTTATCCATTTCTTGTTTAAGCGCATCTTTGTTCTGTTGCTGAAGTAATTTTTCCATATCCATCATCAACTTTTTCAACTCATCATTAAGCACTTCATTAAACATTTTTTCGAGTTGCTTTTGTTTCTCCAACAACTCAGGATTAGGCTCTTTGTATTCGTTTTCTTTTAAATTATTTTTTTCGTTTTGTTTTTTGATGTCTTCAATTTTTTGAACCAACTCCTTTTGGCGATTTAACAAATCTTGTGCTTTCTTTTTCTCTTCCCAAGTTAACTCACGCTTTTCTAACATCTTTAATTGCAAATCTTTTAATTCTTTTTGCAACTGCTTGCTCTCGCGCATGGCATCCTTCATGTCATCCTTTAAACTCTTTCCGGCTTTATCCATTTCACTCCGCAATTCTTTTTCGCTTGGTGCTTTAAACAGCATCGTTTTACTGCGTGTTGATTTTGCACCGCGCACACCATCATTATCCCAAACTTCAAAATAGTATTCTAATTCATCAGCCGCATTTACTCCTGTTTCGTTGATGTTAAATTGGAAATAAAAACGCTGTGTTTTTTCATCACGTTGTATAGCAATGGGTTTACTTACTGTGCCTTGTTTTACTTTACTTTCGGTTTCCGATTTTAAAAATTTGTATGCAAAAACCAATTTGGTTAAACCGTAATCATCGCTAATATCACCAATAAAATAAAGTTGTTTACCGGTTACAGAGTCAGCTTTTTCATCAACACTAATACCCGGAAAAGCATCGGGCAAAACATTGATTAGGTAAGCTAAACTATCCGCTACACCATAACTGCTATTTTTACTTTTAATAAAATAGGGGGTGCTAACCATTAACTTTTTACTAAACACAAAACGGCTTTCGTTTTTCTTTTCGGCTTGGGTTGATGCATTGCCAAATCCTAAAATAACCTCTTCGGTTTGTGCGGTATTAAAACTCCACTCAGCATTTGTTCCTGCTGGCACTGTAATATCTCCCGGATTTTGGATTACCTCCACACCTTTGCCTATGTAGGTTGGATAAGTAAGTTTAACCTGATAGTTAACCAATGTAGGTTTAGCTACAACTTTTAATGTATAATCCTGCGAGTAATAATCGGCAGCCCAAAAAGTAAAAGGCACATCTTTGTTTACGTTTCTAAAAGTGTAACTAAACTCATTGTTATTTTCTTTGTGCATTTTGTATTGCTGTCCGTCATACTCCACGTATACTTCAGCAGGAATACTATTTCCGGTAAGTTTCAGATTTAATTCAAAATCAGTAAACTGTGGTGTTTTTAAATCAGTGTTGGTAACTTCAAATTTGAAAGGCGCTTGAGGCACAAAAGTTTGGTTGTATTTTACCAAACGCTCGCTGCCATTGGTTATAATACCCGGAGCTATTAAATATATAACGGCATACAAAGCCA
>CAZRVA010000046.1:0-2882 GCA_964603255.1 uncultured Chitinophaga sp. | reverse complement strand
CACAAAACGAATCAAACAATAAATTGTACCGCTAATAAATGCATAAAACATAAAAGCACGAACACCTTTACTGTATCGGCCAAAATATTCAAGAACTACTACCAACAAAAAACTAACTAAAGTAATCAGTGCAAAATAAATAGCACCACGCACCAATTGGTTTTTGTGGTACTTGCGCACAAAAGCATCAAGCTTATTGATTAATAGATTATAGTTTGCGTTATTCATGTATGGTAATGGGCGAATTTATAAAAATAGCTGTATTAACCCACATCGTTTGGGCTTTATCTGCCAAATTGCAAAAACATAACGGCTACATTACATTTTGTGATATGTGTTATTATGTATAATTTCGGAACGATTGTTGTAAAAAGTTTACTTCATTATTTTAACTCATCATGACAAAAAAATATGCACTAGCCATTTTGGTTATTCCTTTCTTGATATTGAGCGCTTTTAAACCGGCTCAAACCCCTGCACCAAAAGCAGAACTAAAATGGTACGGCTGGAACGAAGGTTATGCCAAAGCAGTTAAAGAAGGGAAAATTGTTTTGGTTGATGCCTATACCGATTGGTGCGGTTGGTGCAAAAAAATGGACCGTGATACTTACTCCAATCCCGAAATTATTAAAAAAATAAACGAGCATTTTGTACCAATTAAGTTTAATCCTGAAATTAAGGATGTTACTTACAATATTGGAGATAAAACCTTTAAACCAGAAGAGCTTTATTACATGCTAACCAATGGTAATGCTACTGGATTTCCTACCACATATTTTATTTTTACTAAAAAAATGAGTTTGTTTTTAGAGCCCGGCTATAAAGACAGCACCAATTTTAACACCTTGCTTGACGCGGCAATTGCCGAAAGTAAAAAGTAAATTTTACTTACTGAATTTATAAAACTAAATTCGCCACTCCATTTTCTTATATGAGTGATTCAATACAACACGAATGCGGAATCGCATTTATCCGATTACTTAAACCACTAGATTTTTACCAACAAAAGTATGGCAGCAGCCTTTACGGCTTAAAAAAGCTGAACCTGCTCATGCAAAAACAACACAACCGTGGCCAAGATGGTGCAGGTGTTGGGGTTATTAAGTTGGATGTAAAACCTGGCAATCAGTACATTTTTAGAAGAAGAGAAAGCGGAAGTGGGGCTATTTCCGAGATTTTCAGCAAAATAGGCAAAAAAATAAACGAATCAGCCGACAAAAATCAACTGAAAGATGCTGATTTTATGAAGGCTAACGCGCCATTTGTAGGCGAGGTTTATTTAGGACATTTACGATACGGTACATACGGAAGCAGTTCTAGCGATTTGTGCCACCCATTTTTGCGCCAAAACAATTGGATGACACGCAACCTGCTTTTAGCGGGTAACTTTAACATGACCAATGTTGATGAGTTATTCGATTTGTTGATTGAATTGGGTCAGCACCCACGCGAAAAAGCAGATACAGTTACCATGCTCGAAAAAATTGGGCATTTTTTAGATGAAGAAAACCAACGCCTGTTTGATGAATACAAACAATCTGGGTTGAGTAATATTGAAATTACCGAAAAAATTAGTGGGAGTTTAGATATTGAACGCATTTTAACCCGCGCCATGCGCGAGGTTGATGGTGGTTATGTACTTACCGGCTTAATAGGTAATGGCGACTCATTTATTTTAAGAGACCCAGCCGGCATTCGCCCATGTTTCTATTATAAAGACGATGAAGTGATTGTAGCTACCAGCGAACGTCCTGCAATTCAAACAGGATTTAACGTACGTTTAAGTACCATAAAAGAATTGCAACCTGGTCATGCCTTAATCATTAAAAAAGATGGCTCGTTTAGCGAGGTGCCAATTTTAGCACCACTACCTAAAAAATCGTGTACGTTCGAGCGTATTTATTTCTCTCGTGGTAACGACCGTGATATTTATTTAGAGCGTAAAAAACTAGGTCATTTATTAAGTAAAAAAGTAATTGAAGCTATTGATGCTGATTTACCAAACACGGTTTTCAGTTACATTCCAAACACTGCAGCAACTGCATTTTATGGAATGATTGATGGCATACACGATTATTTAACCGACTATAAAGCTCAAGAAATTTTAAAACTGGGCACTAATCCTGACATCAACAAACTAAAAGAAATTTTAAGCTGGAAACCGCGCAGAGAAAAAATTGCTGTTAAGGATGTTAAGCTTCGTACGTTTATTACCGATGACGAACACCGTGAAGACATGGTGGCTCACGTGTATGATGTTACTTACGGTTTGGTTAAAAATGATGTAGATACCTTGGTAGTAATTGATGATAGTATTGTGCGTGGTACAACTTTACGCAGCAGTATTCTTCGCATCCTTGATCGTTTGCATCCAAAACGTATTGTTATTGTTTCGTCTGCACCACAAATTCGTTACCCTGATTGTTACGGAATTGACATGAGCAGGCTGAAAGATTTCGTGGCATTTCAAGCCATGTTGGGTTTATTAAAAGATCGCAATAAAGAAGGCCAGTTACAAGTAGTTTACCAAAAATGTAAGGCACAAGAAAACTTACCTAAAGAGCAAATGGTGAACTATGTAAAAGAGCTATACGACCAATTTACAGATGATGAAATCAGCAATAAAATTGCAGAGATTCTAACACCTGAAGATTTAAGAGCAGAAGTAAAAATTATATACCAAAGTATAGAAAACTTACACACTGCTTGTCCTGACCATAAAGGTGATTGGTACTTTAGCGGAAACTACCCAACACCAGGCGGTTTTAAAGTGGTAAACAAAGCCTTTATTAATTTTATGGAAGGCAATACCGCAAGGGCTTATTAACCCGAAATATTCAAAAAAATCCCCAATAGGGGATTTTTTTATAACGGAATATTTA
>CAZRVA010000045.1:0-18465 GCA_964603255.1 uncultured Chitinophaga sp. | reverse complement strand
GGTTACTTTTTTATCTAAGAAAAAAGTGACGCGGGTTTGGGGTGGCAACCCCAAGATTAAACAAAAATTTTGTTTAAAGACAACTGCGTAGCAATCAACGAGGCCAAAAATCAATAACAAATACGAGTTAAAAAGTTAGGCGGTTTGGGGTGCAACCCCAAGAAAGAAGCATGATAGTTATTCTAAAAGAATGTCAAAATAGATAATACTCATTAAACAGCATTGCATAAAATACGGATTGTGCCCTACCTATAAAACACACCGATAAAACAATGAATTTGCTATTCAACCTTAATCTCAAAACCAACCATACGTAAATCATCCCAAAAATGCGGGTACGATTTTTCTACCACCTCGCTATCGTAAATCACCACTTCATCAAACAACAAAGCCAGCGGAGCCAATGCCATGGCCATGCGGTGGTCATTGTAGGTATTAAACGATGTTGGTTTTGTTAAGTTTTCTTCGCCAATTGAATTGATTTGCAGTTCACTGCCATTGTGTGAAATATCAAAACCACATTTACCCAATTCGTTACACAAGGCAGTTAAGCGTTTACTTTCTTTTGCTTCCAGGTGTGCAACGTTTATAAATGTACAAGGTATGTTTAACGCACACATCAACACGGCCATTGCTGGCAACATGTCGGGATAGTTTAACATGTCGTAATAAGCTTTTTCTAAATAGTTATTGTTTTTAGACAGCACTGCTCCTTGTTTGTTGAATTGCGTGCTGATGCCAAATCGTTCCATATAATCGGCAATAACTGCATCGCCTTGTGCGCTGTTGGGTGTAAGTTTATTCAGGGTGATGTTGCCGTCTTTTGCCAAGGCCAACAACTGATACCAAAAGGCAGCCGCACTCCAATCGGGTTCAATAAAAAAAGTATCGGGTATGTTTTGGGTTTGATAAGGTTTGATCACCACATCATCTTGCACGGTAATATCAACTCCAAACTGTTTTAATAAATCGGCTGTTAAAGTGATGTAAGGTTTCGAAACTGTGTTTTTACCCAAACGAATAGATAAACCATTTTTAAAACTTGGTGCTACCAACATCAATGCACTTACAAACTGACTACTTACGGAGGCATCAACTGTTACCACACCACCATGTAATTTTTTGCCTTTAATGCGTAAAGGTGCGAAACCTATTTTATCAATGTAATCAATATCGGCACCAAGTGTTGTTAAAGCATCAACCAAAGCACCAATAGGTCTGTTGTGCATACGCTCGCTACCATGTAAAATTACATCTACAGTTGGTGTTGTGGCGTAATATGCTGTTAAAAAACGCATACAAGTTCCTGCATTTTTCACATCAACTGTTCCGGTGTTTTGTTGCAGTGCGTATTGCATAATTACGCTATCATCTGCAGTAGAAATATTTTGAATTTGGGTGTTTAATCCCAACACTTTTTGCATTACGAGTAAGCGGTTACAAATACTTTTTGATGCAGGAAGTGTAATGTTACCTGTTAAATGTTTGGTTGGATGTGTTATCCGAAGGTTACTCATAACCCATCGTAATAATTTAAGGCAAGTGCTATTTGAGCATCAGTGCAGGTATAATCGATACCGGCTTTACCAATGCGTTTTAACAAACTAAAGTTAATGCTTTGGTTGCTGTTCTTTTTATCCTGACGCATAAATTTAATTAACTCAGGCGATAAAATATTGCGCAAAGAATATTTAGGAAAGTGTTGCAAAATAACTTCACTAATCACCCTTAATTCTCTACCGCTTAAACCATTGTGTTCTTTAGATAAAAAGGCTTCGCAAATCATACCAATGGCTATGGCTTCGCCATGTTTTAATGGATTTTTATCGTTGATGAGCGAGTAAGATTCTATGGCATGACCAACAGTATGGCCAAAATTAAGCACTTTACGTAAGCCATCTTCAAGCGGATCTTTCTTTACCACTTGAGATTTTATTTTAATAGAGCCATTTATAAGTGGGGTTAAACTTTCGGCATCTATATTTTTAACACGTGTAATTTTCTCCCAATAATCTTCGTCTGCTATTAAACCGTGCTTAATAATTTCGGCAAACCCATTTAAGAGTTCCCTTTTGGGTAAGGTGTTTAAAAATTCGGTGCAAACAAATACCGCGCTTGGGTTTTTAATCATGCCCACCGCGTTTTTTATGCCTTGGTAATCAACGCCCAATTTGCCGCCAATGCTGCTATCAACCATAGACAAAAGGGTGGTGGGAACATTAATAAAATCAATTCCACGTTTGAAAGTTGCAGCGGCAAATCCGCCCATATCACCAATAACTCCGCCACCTAAATTAATTAAGGCAGTTTGTTTATCTGCGTGGTGTTTAACCAATTCATCCCAAATAATTTGAAGGTTGTTTACCGTTTTGTGTTCTTCACCACTGCTGATTTTAATCACCTTTACATCAAAAAGTGTACGTGTTAAAATGGGTAAGCAGTGTTTTTCGGTGTTTTCATCAACCAACACAAAAACCTGCGAGTAGGAGCGCTCAATTAACTGTTCTAGCAGTAAATCAAATACTTCAGGGCCTATGTAAATACTGTAATCCTTTAGGTTGTATTCTTTCAAGCAGGTAAAAATTAATAATTGGTTTATGGCAAAAAATATCCAACTGCGATTATTTTTGCGCGAACAAATTTGTGGTATTTTCGGTTAAATTAATAATTAAGTAATAAAAACTGTGCAAACCAATATACAAAGTAAGCCCGCAACGTTAAGTTTCGACAATACAGAAATAGCCTTTAAGTTAAAAAGTAACAACGAGTTAAAGCAATCGTATTTGTTGTTTAAAGCCATTGGATATAACTGGTTGGTAAAACTTGGTCCGCCAATGGTTAATGGTGCTTTTAATGTAGGTTTACCAATTAAAGGCTTAATTAAAAACACCGTATTTAAACAATTTTGTGGTGGCGAAAGTATGGACGATTGTAATAAAACCATCGACCAATTGCACAGCTATGGTGTAGGAACCATTTTAGATTACAGTGTGGAAGGCGAAGAAAAAGAGGAAAGTTTTAATGCCACCGCTACCGAAACGTTAGAAACCATCAGCAAAGCAAAAAATAACCCTAAAATACCTTTTTGTGTATTTAAAGTTACGGGTTTAGGTAGGTTTGATTTACTGGCAAAAGTTTCTGCAAAAGAAACGTTAACCAGCACAGAAGAAAGCGAGTGGGGAAGAGTAAAAAATCGTATTCATAACATTTGTAAAACTGCACACGATAACAACGTACGCATTTTTATTGATGCCGAAGAATCGTGGATACAACCTGCTATTGATGATTTAGCGCACGATATGATGCGTGAGTTCAATACACAAAAATGTATTGTGTATAACACCATTCAATTATATCGTCATGATAGGTTGGCGTTTTTGAAAGCCAGTTTTGAAGATGCTGTAAAAAATAATTACTATTTAGGCTTAAAATTGGTACGCGGTGCGTACATGGAAAAAGAAAGAGAACGTGCTGTAAAATTGGGTTACCCAAGCCCAATTCAACCCGATAAAGCAAGTAGCGATAAAGACTACAACGAGGCTTTACGTTTTTGCATTAACCACATCGATAAGATTAGTGTTTGTGCAGGTTCGCACAACGAACAAAGCAGCATGTTGTTAACGCAATTAATGGCCGAAAAAGGTTTAAGCAACAACGATCAACGTGTTTATTTTTCGCAACTGTACGGCATGAGTGATCACATCAGTTTTAACTTATCAAGTGCCGGTTATAATGTGGCTAAGTATTTACCTTATGGTCCGGTTAAAGCGGTAATGCCTTATTTATTTAGACGTGCAGCAGAAAATACATCAGTTAAAGGTCAGGCCGGACGTGAGTTAACTTTAATTAGCAGAGAAGTAGCACGCAGAAAAAAAGCTTAACTGTTTTTGGTTTGATGCTGCATAGCATACATGCCAACTATAATCATGGTGTAATAAGCCAGCCACAATGGTCTACCATCTGCAAAGGTGGTGATGAAGGCAAATGCGTACATGGCCATACAACAAGCCAACATGGCTAAACTTGCCCAGGCTAAAGGCTTATTTATTTTTAGTGTTGAATTGAAGTTAAACACATAAATCAACCCAACTATACCTAGCGTTAAAATTGGGGCTAACAATGAATTTATCCGATGTAGGTTTAGGCTGATATTATCGGCATTAATCACCCAAAATAAGTTGTTTTTTTCTCCCGGAGTGATGTAGGCATATTGCCTCACCAAATAACTTTCTGCTACATATATCAAAGTTAAAAGTAGTGTAACTAATATGGATTGCTTTTTAAATCCTTGCATCCATGCATAAATGGCGGCAAAAGGAATTAACACCACAATACTTTCTTTGGCTAAAAATCCTGTTGCAAAAGCAATCAACAATAACCACCACCATTTTTTTAAGGTGGCATAAATTCCAACGCTTACAAAAAACATTACACCTGCATCAACGTAACCAATAGCAGTGTAATAAAAAGCAGGAAACGATAAGGTAAATAACATCAACCCTAACCATAAATAACCCTTACCAATGCCCACATGAAGCATGCTGTAATAAAGTAACACCATGCTGAGCAGTAATAATATTTGGTTGGTGATGTTAATTGCGGTAAGCGGTTTTAGTGGTAAAACTGAGGCTATATAAGGTACCAACATCCGCCAATTAGAGGCAGGACGGATAACATCTGATGGCTTTTCACCACGGAAGTATTCTACGTAAGCCACAAAATAACGTGCATCATTTAGTGGCCTGTTAATAATTGCTGTATTGCGGTTAAAGCGGACACTGGTAACTGCCACAAACAAGCTTACAGTAACCAAGCATAACCAAAGTGCGGATTTGCCTGATAAAAATTGTGCGGTATGGTGCAGTATTTTCAAGTGTTTGAAGTGTTTTGCTTGTGTGGCAAATTAGCAAAATTTGTGAGATTGTTTAGCTTGCAGGTAAGTGGTTATGTTTCACGCACTAATAAAAATGTTGTATAAAATTAATTGAGGTATATGCCCAATGAAAAAACGAAATAAAATGGTGAGTGAAGTGCACTGCGAGAATTTTTACTTCCAAAAAATGCCGTGAAATATGGTTTTTAATGTTGATAATAGGAAAAAAAATAGTGTTGTTTCACGCCCTAAAAAACACCCAAGTTGCTGATAAATAATGCAAGAAAAATATCCACACCTATGTGGATACAATAAAGTAAGGTTGTACATATGTTGATGTCGTGAAACATTTTATTTGACACATCAGCAATTAGAAAAAATGCAGTTAACATATTTAGGTCATTCATGTTTTCAGTTAGAGATGAGCGGTAAGCTTATCATATTCGATCCATTTATTAGGGGCAACGAATTGGCCCGTAGCGTTGATTTTTCATCACTAAAAGCCGATTACATTTTTGTATCACATGGTCATGAAGACCACACGGCAGATTTAGTGGATTTAGCAAAACAAACCGGAGCAACTGTTGTGGCAAATTGGGAAATACACGCTTGGTTGCAAAAACAAGGTGTTACCAACACGCACCCCATGAACATAGGTGGAAAATGGAATTTTGATTTTGGAACAGCACAAATGGTTTTTGCAGCACACTCAAGCTCTTTGCCTGATGGCACATATGGCGGAACAGCAGCAGGGTTTGTATTGGCCAACGAAGCAAACAACGATGCCATTTATTACTCGGGCGATACAGCTTTGTATAACGATATGAGCTACATTGGCGAGCAATACAGAATTAACTTAGCGGTGTTGCCAATTGGCGATAACTTTACCATGGGTTACATGGATGCAAGCCGTGCGGCTGATTTAGTGGGTTGCGATAAAGTAGTGGCTATGCATTTTGATACTTTTGGTTTTATAAAAGTTGACCATGAAAAAGCCATCAACTATTTCGAGCATCACGAAAAAACACTAATCATTCCTGAAATAGGAAGCACCATAACCATTTAATTTTTTAAACAAACGACTATCACAATCATGGGAAAAATAATATCAGTAGTAAATCAAAAAGGTGGTGTGGGTAAAACTACAACTGCTGTTAACTTGGCTGCAAGTTTAGCCGTGTTAGAATACAAAACATTAGTGGTTGATGCCGATCCTCAGGCTAACACCACTTCGCATTTAGGGTTTGATCCTAAAAATGTAGAGTTAGGATTGTATGAGGTGATGATTAACGATACATCAGCCCGGGAAGCCATTATTAAAACTGAAGTTGATTATTTAGATTTACTTCCATCAAACATTGATTTGGTTGGTGCCGAAATTGAGTTGATTAATGTGCCTAATCGTGAGCGTGTATTGCGCCATGCTTTAGACCCAATTAAAAAAGATTACGATTTTATTATTGTTGATTGTTCACCATCATTGGGTTTAATTACGACCAACTCGTTAACTGCAAGTGATAGTGTAATTATTCCGGTGCAGTGCGAGTATTTTGCATTGGAAGGTTTAGGTAAATTATTAAACACCATTAAAATTGTACAAAGCAGCATTAACCCCGAGTTACAAATTGAAGGTTTGTTGTTAACCATGTACGATATGCGTTTACGTTTAAGTAACCAAGTGGTTGAAGAAGTAAAAATGCACTTCCAACAAATGGTGTTTGATACCATTATACAACGTAACACCCGCTTAAGCGAAGCGCCAAGTTTTGGTAAGCCGGTAATTGCTTACGATGCCGAGTGTAAAGGAACCATCAACTACTTAAACTTAGCCAAAGAGTTGTTGCAAAAAAATGGTTTAACCAAAATGAACATGTTCGAGTCAACAACACTCAACTAATTGTTAACCCACAAAAATTAAGAACACCAAAGTTATGAGTCAACCGAAAAAAAGTGGATTAGGTCGTGGTTTAAGTGCATTGCTTTCTGATGCCAGCACCGATATTACCAATACAGCAGCCGAAGCAAAACCGGCCAATTCTATTAGCGAAATTTTAATTAGCCAAATAGAAGCCAACCCATTTCAACCACGTACCGAATTTGAAGAGGTAGCCTTGTTAGAGTTAGCCGAATCAATTAAAGTACATGGCGTGATACAACCTATTACCGTGCGTAAAATGGGTTATGATAGCTACCAAATTATTTCTGGTGAGCGCAGAACACGTGCAAGTATATTGGCTGGTTTAACCAAAATACCGGCCTATATACGTGTGGCCAACGACCAAGAAATGCTGGAGATGGCATTGATTGAAAACATTCAGCGTGAAGAGTTAAACCCAATTGAAATTGGTTTAAGCTACAAACGTTTGATGGAAGAGTGTAACCTAAAACAAGATGAAGTAGGAGATAGGGTTGGTAAAAACAGAAGTACAGTAACCAATTATTTACGTTTGTTAAAACTACCTGATTCGGTTCAGTTGGCTTTAAAAGAAGGTAAAATTAGTATGGGTCATGCGCGTGCCATTATTAACGTTGAAGACCCTAAAAAGCAAGAGTGGATGTTGGAGCAAATGTTGGCTAACGAACTTAGCGTGCGCAGTGTAGAAAATTTGGTGCGTGAAGAAAACAACAAAACAACTGAAGCTAAATCAAACAAAGCAGCTGCTAAACCTAATAAATCGGAAACATTGGTAGAATACCAAAAAAGTTTAAGCGATAGGTTTAATACCAAAATAAGCATTAAGGCAGATGATAAAGGTCGCGGAAACATTAAAATTCCATTCCGCTCTCAAGCCGAATTACAACGTATTTTAGATTTGATGCAGTTAGACGAAAACTAATTGCAAAAAGAATAAGATTCAAAAACCGTCATGCGCAAATTGTGTATGGCGGTTTTTTTGGGAGATATTTATGGTTTAACCAAATGGAGCACGAGGGATAGTATCCTAAAGAAAATGCGAAATGAAATTGCATTTCTAACTATTTTATTGTCTATGGTTTTGATTCTTGCGTTTATGCTATCCTTGCTTCTGTGAGCCCTTATTCAAAATCCTCCCTAATTTACTTACATTTGCGCCTATTAACAATGAATAGTAAATACATTTCAGGCATTATTACCGCTTTATTGTTGCAAGTATGTATTGCTGTGCATGCACAAGGTCCTATAAACGATAGCTTATCTACCACACCTGCAAGCATAGGAAACGATACCACATACAGAAGCGTAAAGAGTAATAACACTTCTAAAAAAGATACCAGCACTTTTGTAAAACACTCTCCGAAAAAAGCCACCTGGCTATCGGTTTGTTTACCTGGTGCAGGTCAGGCTTACAACAAAAAATATTGGAAAATGCCTATTGTATACGCTGCGGGTGGAACTGCGGTTTATGGAATTGTTTTTTACACCAAACAATACAACAATTTTAAATCGGCTTATGTGGAGCGTTTGGCAACAGGCACCAATGCAGACGGAACATACAATCAGTTTCAAACCCCAACCTTAAAAGAATACCGCGATTACTACCGCTACTACCGCGATTTATCATACATTGGTTTGGGTGCGGTATATATTTTGCAAATTGTGGATGCCGCTGTGGATGCACATTTTTTCGACTTTAAAATAACTGATGATCTGTCGTTAAATGTTCAGCCTACCTACCAATTTGTGGGTACAACACCAAGTTCGCAACTATTATTTACGTTTAAGTTTTAAAAAAATGCAGATAATGTGTATTTTTACTACAAATTTAAAAGCCTGCAAACAATAATCTCTTAACCAACTCCAACTCATAAAACGATAATTATTCTGATGAAAATTGCATTATTAGGCTACGGTAAAATGGGCAAAGCAGTAGAAAAAATTGCACTTGCCAAGGGGCACGAAATTGTATACAAAGTGAGCCTCGAAAATGCGTTCGACTTTATGCCCATTAGTTTGCAAAACGTTGATGTGGCCATAGATTTTAGTATGCCCGATGCGGCAGTAGAAAACATCAACAAATGTTTTGAAGCCAAAGTGCCACTGGTAATTGGCACTACCGGTTGGTATGATCAGTTTGACGAGATTAAAAGTAGATGTATAACAGAACAACAAAGTATGGTTTACAGTACCAACTTTAGTGTGGGTGTAAATATCTTCTTTAAGCTTAATAAAATATTGGCCAAAATGATGGCCGAGTTAGAAGATTATGATGTGATGATTGAGGAAATTCATCATACCGAAAAGAAAGATCATCCGAGCGGAACCGCCCTAACATTGGTAAACCAAATATTGGCCGAAAGCAAAATTAAAGACAGCTACAAAGGTCGCTTGATATACAATGAAAATACACCTTCGCAAAGTTTAAAACCAAACGAGTTATTAATTGAATCGAAGCGTGTGGCTGATGTTACCGGAGATCATTTCGTTAAATACGAATCAATGATTGATGGGATAGAAATTCGTCACGTGGCCAAATCGCGTTACGGTTTTGCTAAAGGTGCGGTGATGGCTGCCGAGTGGTTAATAGGTAAAAAAGGTATTTATACCATGGAAGATATTTTAAAACTTTAATCATCCGATCAACGCTTCATTTACCCGTTCAACATAATATTTACATAAAACGCATGGTTACTCGTTACATAAATAAACTTTTCAATCATCGTCAACATAAAACAAAATAAACATGTACAATAAATTTTTTGCCATGCTTAATAAGCGCGAGCGATACAGCTTCTGGTTAATGAGCGGCATCAACTTGTTTTTCTTTATCGTAATGAGCTTCGTAACGGGCTCATCGTTTGTAACCAATATTTTATTTTTTGTATTGATACAAGCTGCCATTATTGGTTATTACATTTTTGTAAATCGTTTTCAGCGCAAAACTAAAAGCCGCGAGTGGATTGATGCCATTGCTTTTGCGGTAGTTGCTGCAACTTTAATACGCACGTTTTTTATTGAGGCTTATACCATTCCTACCTCATCTATGGAAAAATCGTTATTGGTTGGCGATTTTTTATTTGTAAGCAAAGTAAATTATGGTGCACGTGCACCTATTACTCCGGTTAGTTTTCCGTTTGCACACAATACCATGCCTGTAGTTGGTGGTAACTCTTACATCGAGTGGCCAAATATGCCGTACATGCGTTTACCGGGATTTCAAAAAATTAAAAACAACGATGTAGTGGTGTTTAATTATCCGGCAGAAGATGGACGACCATTAGATAAAAAGGAAAATTACATTAAACGTTGTTTGGGTATAGCTGGTGATAGTTTAGCTGTAATTAACCAACAGGTTTTTGTGAATGGCGTGGCTGCCGAAAATCCACCTAAAATGCAGTTTAAATATTTTGTACAAACGGATGGTACGTTTGATGAAAAAGTGGCTAAACGCAACGACATAACCGAAGGTGGTCGTGTAAGCGATCAAGGAGATTTTGAATTGTTGTTAACCAAAGATGCAAAAGATGATTTGTTGCAACAAAGTTGGGTGAAGAAAGTAGAAAACACTTTACAAGCCAAAGGAGCAGGAGCGTCTTATATTTTTCCGTTTAAAGAAGAATGGGGTTGGAACGTAGATAATTTTGGCCCTATTTACATACCTAAAGCAGGAGATAATATGAAGTTAGATACGGTAACTTATTTTATTTATGAGCGTGCTATTAAGGTGTATGAAAATAACCCAACATTAGAAATGAAAGACAATAAGGTGTATTTAGAAGGTAAGGAAATTACCTCATATACCTTTAAGCAAAACTATTATTTTATGATGGGTGATAACCGCCACAACTCAGCTGATTCGCGCTTTTGGGGTTTTGTTCCCGAAGATCATATTGTGGGTAAAGCGCTATTTACCTGGATGAGCTTAGACCCTAATGAAACCAACATTTTTAAGAAAATTCGTTGGAACAGAATTTTTAGAGGGATTAATTAATCACCAAGAAATAAAGAAACAAAAAGCCGTTATCACAAACCTGATGACGGCTTTTTTTATTAAATCAATTTAAACCCACATTATTTGTTTGAAATACAAACAGAATAATCGATGTAAGAAAATCAAACTTTTGGGTTTCCGCTACACTTCACCCCCAAAGATGATTTTCTAAATCGGGGTTACCCCAACTAATGCAGATAGTTCGGCTCATTTTTCGCCTTCTACTGCATAATTTGGGTTAAATCGTTTTAACTGCTCCGTTAATGTTTCGCTTACTTTAATTTCTCCGGTAGTAAGTTTATTAAAGTTGGTAATTGGCGCTTGTAAATGGTGTTGTAATGGTGCAAGTTTATCTTCGTTAAACAGTCCGGTGGCATTTACCAAGGCTTGTGCCACGTTGTATTGAGGCAACATTTTTCCATCATCAATTTTAATGCACACACCAAGTTTTTGTTCGGTAAAGGTCATGCAAAAAATGCCTTCAGCTCCGGTTTTTCCAATAATTTGTGGTGCGGTAATCTGCATCATATCGGTGCAATACCTTTTGCTACCGGCCACCATAAATGGGTATGCGCTTACTGCTTTTACAATCATTTGGCAAGCTGCTTTTACGGCATCAGGTAAATGGTTGTTGCTTACTAAATTTTTATAAGCAATGGCTTGATTTTTTACCGGCACACTAAAAATTGGCGCACTACAACCATCCAATGCAGTAATCATTTTTTGTTCGGGATATTCGTATATCAAGGCACAAATTTCTTTAATGGCTTTTTGCAGCGGGTGGTTTGGGTTGATGTAATCTTCAATAGGCCAATTCATCAATATACAAGTAGCCAACATACCTGCATGTTTACCACTACAATTGTTGTGTATGTGATGAGGTTTTATATCAGCTTTTATTAATGCATTGGCATCTTTTTTACTGCTTGGGTATTGTGGTCCACAGTTTAAATCATCTGGCTTTAAACCAATTTTTTGTAAGATGGAATTTACCACACGCAGGTGTTCGCTTTCGGCATTATGCGAGCCACACATTACCGCAATTTCTTCTAAGGTAAAGTTAAACTTTTCTACTCCGCCATTTACGATTAGCGGTATTACCTGAAGCAATTTCATGGCACTACGTGGGTAACACAATTGTTCGGTATCGCCAACACTAAATATAATTTCGTTTTGCTGGTTTACTACACACACCACACCTCGGTGAAAACTTTCTAATAAACCGCCCCTGTATACTTCAACTAAAATTGGATTCATGTAACGCAAATGTAAAAATTATAGTGGGTTATTCTTACATCAAAACTGAGTTGTTCTTACACTTAAAAATTGTGGTAAAATTTCAATCTCAAATCGCTGTGCTTCCATGTACTCGCCATCTAAATGCGCTTTTAAAACTTGGGTTGATTGTAAGGTTAATTTCTTGCACGTTCGGTATTTTAAAAAAGAAAGCGGTTGGTCTAGGTGTTTGCCATTTTCAATCACGGGTAAATATTTTAAACGTTTTAAAACAGGTAATCTATCCACCACAATTATTTCCAGCAATCCATCATTTACCTCGGCTAAAGGAGCAACCTTAAAACCACCTCCGTATGTTTTTCCATTGGCGGCATTCAACATAAACAAATGTGTTTCGTTTTGTTCGCCATCTATGTTTATGCTTACTTTGGTTTCGTTGTAAAACAACAGCAAGCTGATTACTGTGCTATAATAAGCTGCTTTACCTCGTAATAAGTTTTTGGCCAATAATCGTTTTACTACCCAACCATCAAACCCAATACCCACGCCATTAATAAATAACTTTTGGTTGCACATTCCTGCATCTACTTGTTGCACATCACCAAACAAAGCTGTTTCAAATTGTTGTTGGGTTGATGTTTTGCCAAGCAATAAGGTGGCAATATCATTACCAGTTCCGCAACTAATAATTCCTAAAGGAATGTTGATGTGTTTAAAATGATTGAGGGTAAAGTTGATGGTGCCATCACCACCCATAATCACCAAATCGGTAAAGTTATTTAAGTTGTTGGGTAAGTTCCCGGTAAACGATTGGAAGTTGAATTGGTGTTGTGATATCAATTTTTCGAACAAAGGCAATAGTTGTAAGGGTTTGCCTTTACCCGATTTAGGATTACAAACAATAGCTATGTTTCTTGATCCGTTCAACAGAATAAATTGGAATTAAGAATTTAACTGTCCTTTACCTTCACGAATAACTGCTACTTCATCTTCGCTGCAATCAACAATTGTTGAAGGAATATTTCCTCCTGCGCCACCATCAATTACACAATCAACTTGGTGTTCAAACTTTTCATGAATTTCTTCCGGGTCGGTCATGTATTCCAAAATTTCATCATCATGATGTATAGTAGTAACCACCAATGGTATACCCAATTCTTTTATTATGTTTTGTGCAATGGCATTATCAGGTACACGAATACCAATTGTTTTTTTAGTGCCGCTAAAGTATTTGGTTACGTTGTTGTTGGCTTTTAAAATAAAAGTAAATGGCCCGGGTAAGTTATTTTTAAGCAAACGAAACACTGCCCTATCAATATTTGCGGTATAGTCGGCTATGTTAGATAAATCAGAACAGATAAGTGAAAAATTAACTTTCTCTGATTTTTTGCCCGATATGCGCGCCATACGTTCAATGGCTTTTTTGCTGTCTAACCTGCAAGCCATGGCATAAATGGTATCGGTAGGTAAAATAATTACGCCATCTTTTTGCAAAATATCCATCACCTTTTTTAAGTCGCGTGGATTCGGATTTTTAGGATGTAATTCAACTAACATAGCGCTAAGGTAATACTTAAAAATGAAAGCTTGAAAATCGCTTTTAATCAATGCGTTCAAACCACCTCAAAAAAATATTTAGAAAAAAATAGGAGTAATGTGTTTTGGGTGTGTCATACCCTCAGAAAAGGTGAATTTGGGTTTTATTTGGTATTAGCCTATCTACAGAAACCTCTACTTAAAGTTTGCAGTTTGGGTGTTTGGACATCCGAATTAAAATTCTACCTATCAAACAAATGCATACAATTGGGAGTTTCGGCTCCCTTTGTTGTATAAAAAAAGGTCGTAAACAAAACTGTTTACGACCTTTATAAATTGGGAATTATTGTTTAGTTAATCACATCAAACCCAACATAAGGTACCAATGCTTTTGGTATTTTAATGCCTTCAGGTGTTTGGTTATTTTCTAAAATAGTGGCCAAAATACGTGGCAAAGCCAATGCACTTCCATTCAACGTATGTACCAATTGGTTTTTACCATCTTTGGTTTTGTAACGGCATTTTAAACGGTTGGCCTGAAAACTTTCGAAGTTTGAAGTAGAGCTTACTTCTAACCAACGTTGTTGAGCAGCACTGTATGTTTCAAAATCGTAGGTAAGTGCTGAAGTAAAGCCCATATCGCCACCACACAAACGAAGTATGCGGTAGGGCAATTCAAGTTTTTCCAATAATCCTTGCACGTGTTTTACCATTTCATCTAAAATAGCATACGATTGTTCAGGTGTGGCAATCTGTACAATTTCTACTTTTTCAAATTGATGTAAACGGTTTAACCCGCGTACATGTGCGCCCCAACTTCCGGCCTCTCTTCTAAAACAAGGAGAGTAGGCTACGTTTTTAATCGGCAACTCTTCTTCTTTTAAAATCACATCGCGGTAAATATTGGTTACAGGTACTTCAGCAGTAGGTATCAAATACAAATCATCAACCTGTGCATGGTACATTTGTCCTTCTTTATCAGGTAACTGTCCGGTTCCAAAACCACTATCAGCATTTACTAAAAACGGAGGAACAATTTCTTCGTAACCTGCTTTCATGGCTTCATCTAAAAAGAAGTTTACTAAGCCGCGTTGTAAGCGTGCACCTTTACCACGGTATACCGGAAAACCGGCACCAGTAATTTTAGTTCCTAATTCAAAATCAATTAAATTGTATTTGGTAATTAAATCCCAGTGAGGCACAGCGCCATCAGCAAGTGTTGGTATTTCGCCATTTTGAAAAACGTTTAAGTTCTCTTCAGGTGTTTTTCCTTCGGGTACAATAACATTTGGTGTGTTAGGAATGGTAACCAATTTAGCAAACAGTTCTTCTTCCAATTGCTTTACAGTTTCTTCCAATTGTTTGGCTTGCTCTTTTAAATTAGCCGATTGTTTTTTTACTTCTTCGGCCTCTTCACGTTTGCCACTTTTCATTAACTCACCTACTTGCTTGGCAATTTTATTTGCTTCGGCTTGGTGGTTTTCCATTTGTTGTTTGGCTGCACGTGTTTTTTCGTCAAGCACAAGCACTTCATCAACCACCACCGCAAAGGCCGGGTTACGTTTATTTAAACGCTCCTTAACCTCTTGGGTGTTTTCTCTTAATACCGCTAATTGTAACATATAAAATGTTGCTATGTGTGCTGCTTAAGCAGCCGTTTCTTATTCGTTAATAATTACTTTTTCCATTACATCACCTTGACGAATGGCATCAATTACTTCTAAACCTTCCACCACTTTACCAAAGCAAGTGTGGTTTCTGTCTAAGTGAGCAGTATTGTTGCGGCTATGGCAAATAAAGAATTGCGAACCACCTGTGTTACGTCCTGCATGAGCCATTGATAACACGCCTTTGTCGTGAAATTGATTTCCGCCTGTTAGTTCACAATCAATTTTGTAACCCGGTCCACCATTACCAATTCCATTTGGGCATCCACCTTGTATAACAAAATCAGGTATTACGCGGTGAAATGTTAAACCATTGTAAAAGCCGCTTTGCGCTAACTTAATAAAGTTGGCAACAGTATTAGGGGCATCATTCTCGTAAAATTCAATTTTCATTACACCTTTAGCGGTGTGTATTTCAGCTGTTTTAGTCATAACTTTTTACATTAAGGAGTGCAAAAGTACACTTTTACACGATAATTAGAACAGTGATTTTGGTACATAATTGGGGGTATATTGATGGCGGAATTTTGTGTAGCCACGGATTATTACTATTTTTAGCCTCAACCAAAAACTATTCCCATGGCGCACGTACCGCATTTAATAACAGATTTAGCACTCATACTTTTTTCTGCAGGTATTGTTTCATTACTTTTTAAAAAATTAAATCAACCTGTGGTGTTGGGGTACATTATTGCCGGATTATTGGTTAGTCCGAATTTCGCTTTATTCCCAACCGTTACAGAGGTTGAAAGCATAAAAATATGGGCCGAAATTGGGGTGATATTTTTGTTGTTTAGCCTGGGTTTAGAATTCAGTTTTAAGAAATTGGTAAAGGTGGGCAGCACAGCGGCCATTACCGGATTGTTTGAAGTAACAGCCATGCTCATAACTGGATTTTTTGTCGGTCAGCTTTTGGGTTGGAGCAAGATGGATAGTATTTTTCTTGGAGGAATTATTGCCATATCTTCAACTACAATTATTTTCAGGGCTTTTGATGAGTTAGGTTTAAAAAGTAAAAAGTTTGCCGGTACCGTAATTGGTGTTCTGGTAATTGAAGATTTAGCAGCGGTTTTGTTGATGGTATTACTTTCAACCTTAGCTGTAAGTCAAAAATTCGAAGGCAGCGAAATGCTTACCTCTGTTTTAAAACTTGGCTTTTTCTTGGTGTTATGGTTTTTAATGGGCATTTATCTGTTACCTAGTTTGCTTAAGAAGCTAGGTAAACATATTAGTGACGAAACCCTTTTAATTATTTCAATAGCCCTGTGTTTAGGTATGGTGTTGTTTGCTGCAAATGTTGGTTTTAGTGCTGCATTAGGCGCATTTATTATGGGTAGTATTTTGGCCGAAACCACCAAAGCCGAGCGTATAGAACACGTGGTAAAATCTGTCAAAGATTTATTCGGTGCGGTATTTTTTGTATCGGTAGGAATGCTTATCAACCCAAGTATTTTGGCCGAGTATGCTATACCTGTTGTGGTTTTAACTTTGGTGGTAATGTTGGGTAAAACCATTTTTGCAACCACAGGTTCGTTAATAAGCGGTTTGCCTTTAAAGCAAAGTGTACAAACCGGTACCAGTTTATCGCAAATAGGGGAGTTTAGTTTTATTATTGCTACATTGGGTGTAACACTAGGTGTAACAAGCGATTTCTTATATCCAATAGCTGTAGGTGTATCGGTAATTACCACTTTTGCTACACCTTACATGATAAAATTTGCCGAGCCTTTGTATGGATTTTTAGAGCGCGTTTTACCTCAAAAATGGATTAATTCAATAAACAACTATTCAACTGGTGCTCAACACATCAATGCAGAGAGTAATTGGAAAAAAGTACTTCACGAGTTTTTTCAAGTTATTGTTCTTTACGGTGTTGTTTGCTTAGCTATCATTTTGGTAGTTGTAAATTTTGTTGAACCATTTTTTACACTATGGGGAATTTGGGGAAGCATTTTAACTGCGTTTATTGCCATCAGTGCCATGGGACCATTTTTATATATGTTATCGGTACGCAGAATTAATCGCCAATCTTATACTGAGTTGTGGTTAAATCGCCTTAATCGTGGCCCAATCATAGCCATGGAAATTACCCGTGTGGCCATTGGTATTTTTATGATTGGTTTTTTGTTAGATCAGTTGTTTTCAACTGTAACAGCATTTTCAATTGGTATTGTGGTAATAGTGGTAGTAACATTTATTTTCAGAAGAAGACTCCGTGCTTTTTCAACCAGAATTGAAAAGCGTTTTATGGCTAATTTGTACATGCGCGAAAATCAGAAAGAAAGTCAAACGTTAGGACATCTTATTCCTTGGGATGCTCACCTTGCCGAGTTTGAGATCGACATCAATAGCACGCTAGTTGGCACTCCGCTTGAACAACTAAAATTAAGGGAACGCTTTGGGGTTAATTTGGCCATGATTGAGCGAGGCAACAGAAAAATTATGATTCCGAATAAAGATGTGTGTCTTTATCCTGCTGATAAAATTACTGTTATTGGTACCGATGAACAAATTGTACAGTTTAAAAATGTAATTGAGGAGGCCAACAAAGCGCAAGTTTTCGAAGACACTAACGGTGATGTGAGTCTAACACAAATAGTGGTTCACCCGGGTTTTCCGTATTTAGGTAAAACTATACGCGAATCTGATATACGTAAACATGTTAAAGGCTTAATAATAGGTATTGAGCGAGATGGTCAGCGAATACTAAATCCTGACTCAAACCTAAAATTTGAATTGAATGATACATTGTGGATAGTGGGTGATAAGAAATTAGTTAAAGAGTTGGTGGTATAGTAACTTGTAAAACAGAAGTTTGGATGTTGTAAAATGGCTGAAATTGAACGGGGGTAAAAAAACACTCCTAATTAAAAATAAACATTTATTTTGCACCCAAATTACTTAAGCAATGAATTACGATTTAATAGTTATAGGTAGCGGCCCGGGTGGGTATGTAGCTGCCATTCGTGCAAGTCAGTTAGGTTTAAAAACGGCTATTGTTGAACGCGAAAGTTTAGGCGGTATTTGCCTAAATTGGGGTTGTATTCCTACTAAGGCTTTATTAAAGTCGGCACAAGTGTTTGAATACATTAAGCATGCAGGCGATTACGGTATTAGCGTTAAAGATGCAGCACATGATTTTGATGCAGTTGTAAAACGCAGCCGTGGTGTTGCTGATGGCATGAGTAAAGGGATTGCATTTTTAATGAAAAAAAATAAAATTGATGTAATTATGGGTACCGGA
>CAZRVA010000044.1:0-18492 GCA_964603255.1 uncultured Chitinophaga sp. | reverse complement strand
GCAGATGCTTTTTTCAACTTATTAACTTATGTTTGAGTTGTGCAACATGCACAGCTGTTATACTAGGTCTGGTACTTGGAAGTATAGCTAATGGATACCTCATATCAATAAGCGGCAAAGTAATACCACCTCCAACAGGCGTTGATGTTAAAACGCTGGAAGGTTTAAAAGCGGGGATTCACTTATTTGAGCCCAAACATTTTCTATTTCCTTTTTTAGCTCATGCCGTGGGAACTTTTGTTGGTGCTATAGTTGCGGTGTTAATGGCTGCATCAAACAAATTCAAGTTTGCACTTACCATTGGTATTTCATTTTTAATAGCGGGCATTATTAATGTGGTGATGTTACCTGCACCAATGTGGTTTAATATAGTCGATTTAGTTGGAGCATATATTCCATTGGCATTGTTGGCCTACTGGCTAGTTTCATTACTGTCGCCCAAAAAAGCACAATAATTGCTATTAGCTACTTATTCAACCATCAAAATAAATTACACTAAACTTTGTTTATGTTTGTACATATGAAAAAATTAATATTCATTTTCATTACGCTAGTTTCCTTCTCATCGTGCACACAAGATGAAATAAATAAGATATTAGCAGGAAACGGTTTAACCAACGAAGAGATTATTGAAGGCCTAAAAAGTGCTTTAAGTGTTGGTACTGATACATCGGTAACCATCTTAAATAAACTTGATGGCTACTACAAAGATGATTTAGTAAAGATACTTTTGCCGGAAGATGCAAAAGCGATATACGACAATATTAATAAAGTACCAGGAGGTTCGATACTGTTAGAAGAAACCATTAAAAGTTTGAACCGTGCTGCAGAAGATGCAGCCATTGAAGCCAAACCTATTTTTATTGATGCAATAACCGGCATCACCATAACCGATGGTTTAAGTATTTTAAACGGTGCTGATACTGCAGCCACTTTTTATTTAAAAGATAAAACCTTCTCTCCGCTCTACAGCGCATTTCAACCTAAAATAGATGCATCATTAAGCAAAGAATTGGTTGGAGGTATATCAGCGAATTCAGCATACAATAATTTGGTAAGCGCTTACAATACTGCCTCTTTAAACGGAATATTATTTCCTAAAATAACCACCAACAGCTTAAGTACACACGTCACCAACAAGGCTTTAACGGGATTATTCATAAAAGTTGCTGATGAAGAAAAAGCCATCAGAACAGATCCTTTGGCAAGGGTTAATGATATATTAAAGAAAGTATTTGGTAAATAATTGTGAGGCTACTACTCTCCTTTTGTGCATTTGTAATCGTAATTGCTGCGAGTGCGCAACCAGTGTTACCACTCACAAAGCTTAATGTTTCGGCAGGTGCTGTTGCTCAGGTATACAACAACCGTCCGTTTAATACCTACCAAAACCAGCCGGGAGTTCAAATTCAACTTGGTGCTAATTTATTAAAGGGTGAATTACTCATAACTGCATCAACCTTTAACAACAAAAACGAGTTACTAACCGAGTATCGCTCTGTTTTGGTTTCGGTCGGTTATGCATTAAATATCGCGATAGTAAAAAACTTATGGCTAAAACCATATTTAGGTTTTGGAGCACATTACATGATGTTTGAACAAAACACATCAAACACCAATAACTTGCGCGAGTCTGAATTAATGTACCAAGCGGGCTTGGCCATTCAAACCAAACTTTATAAAAAATTACATTTTCAAGCTGGATCATTTTACAGTGGCACACAAACCTTTCACAAGCAACATCAACTTTTTTTACAATCGGGGTTGATGTATTATTTTAACACTCCTAAAAAGCTACAATACATTATCAATTGAAAAAGCTGTTTTACATATTTTTTATGATGATTGGGCTTAACCTAACGGCCCAAACAGATACGGTAATGTATAAAAAACAACATATCGGAACCATATTGTCGGCAACGCTTCAACCCATAAAAGGCGAAAAACAATACATCACTTCTGAGCTAATCAGATCACAAGGAATTGGCAGATTGAGTGAACTGTTGGTTTGGATTGACAAAGCAACTTTCAGCACCATTAATGGTGATCGATTTTATTTGAACATTTCAGGAACATCAACCCAACAACACCAAAATGTAATGTTGATGATCAACGGGCAAAAGGTCGAATTAGAAAGATGGGATGCATTAAACATAAACCTCCTGGGTATTTCTGTAATTGATATTGCTTACGTTGAAATTTATAACACTCCACAAATTATAAACGGACAGTTTTGTGGTTTTGGTGTCATCAACATCGTAACTCGCAACGACTTTAAAGGTCTTACTTACCGTGCAGTTGCCAACAATGGCAACCCAATAAACGACCCGGGAGCTGCCAAATACATTCAGGGTTACAGCTCTCCAAACATTGATAAAACAGGCTTTTTGTACTCACACTCCTTGGGTTATTATGGAAATAAATTTCACATCAATAGCAGTTTTAACTTTCAAGATTGGTATGCCCGAGATACCATGATTACCGCTCGTTATCTTGCCTTTCCTAAAATTGCCAATAAAAACACATTAATGTCGTTTAGGGCAGAAGGTGCCGGACAATACAAAAAACTACATATACAAGGAAGCGCAGCATACTCACAACAAGATGAATTTTTATTTAGAAATTTTGTGGGCAGTGAGCAACCTTTTAAAACTGCTTACCTAGAAGGAACTTTAGGCTTAACCCGCGCATTTAGTAACAACAGATATGCTAAAATAAACTCAACCATCAACCAACACACATTTAATAATTGGTTGCAAAACACGGGGTACATAACCGAGTACAAATACTCAACCAACACCATTAATGCCGAGGTTGGAAAAACAGAACTATTAGCAAACAACTTTTATAGAAAATACCAATTGGGTTATACCTTAAATTACTTTGCTTATTCTACTTCAAATGGTTTTATAGCACAGCATCAACCATACGCAAGCCTTAAGCGAAACCTGAATAAAAAAACTACACAACAGTACGATGTGATGTTAAATATTTTGGATTACACAATCAATCCTAACCTTGTATTTAGTCACCAAAAAAGTAACAACATTATTAGCAGCTGGAGTTTTGTAGCATCATACCAACAAACACGCTTGGCACAATTCTTAAACCAAACATGGTATCATTACGGAGTTAATCGCAATAGCAGTATCAACAATCAAGCGGTAACTTATCCTGCTAATCTAAATAGTGCACCTACTCATAAACTTTCGGGCGATTATTTTTACAAACTTAACTTTGGCAGCAATTTCCGTATTACCATGCATGGTGGCTTACGTTACAACCAAAATGTGGTGTACATTATACCTAATGCCAATGCTGTTGGATTTATTTACAATGGTTACCAAACAAGCGCTGCGCATGGTAATGTGTTTGGTAAAATTTGGGGCGCTAACATTCACTACGATGTACTTTCTAACTTTTGGTTTGATATAGATTATTACTCGGCCAACAACACCTCTAATCAAAAAGAATTGCAAGATGTATTATCAACCGAAGCCAAAAGAAAATTTATATTAAGTAGCTACTATAAACTGCCTGCAAGATTTGATATTGCCACACGAACTCAGGCCTTATCAAAAACAGCGTGGCAAAATTATAACAATGGCACTTTACAAACGGTTAATATTCCTGCTGTGTTCACAACAGACATTTCCATCAACAAAAAACTTTGGGGCGAGCACATCAACATTAATGCTACACTCAGAAATGTTTTTAATCAAAAAGAGTGGTATCATCCGTTGGGTGCCAATTTTGCCACGCGTTTTATGGTTACTGCGCAAATAAAGTTTGATCAACTACCTAAAAAATTGATAAAGCCTTAACGTAAACCTTATTTTTGCATGGTGAAGGTAGATTTAACGCAACCCATTTTTAAGCAAATAGCCGAAATAACCAACAAAAACAATGTTCCCGCATATGTAGTTGGTGGTTTTGTACGCGATATTTTTTTAAACAGGCCAAGTAAAGATATTGATGTGGTAGTTTTAGGTGATGGTATTCAGTTGGCCCAACAGTTATCTTCAAAAATCCCTAAAAGCAGCTTCTCTTACTTTAAAAATTTTGGTACTGCAATGGTTAAAACCAAAGATTGGGAAGTTGAGTTTGTGGGTGCACGTAAAGAAAGCTATACGCACAACAGCAGAAAACCTGCAGTTGAACCTGGTAGTTTAACAGATGATCAAAACCGTAGAGATTTTACCATTAATGCACTTGCCATTAGTTTAAATAACAACGATTATGGCACATTGGTTGATCCATTTGAAGGCATAAAAGATTTAGAAAATAAAATTATTCGCACCCCATGCGACCCCGACATTACTTTTAGTGATGACCCTTTGCGCATGATGCGAGCCATAAGATTTGCCACACAACTTAGGTTTGAAATAGAATTTGAAACCTTTGAAGCCATTAAACGTAATGCTGGCCGAATAAAAATTATATCGTTTGAGCGTATTAGTGATGAATTAAACAAAATCATGCTCAGTAAAAAACCATCTATTGGTTTTAATTTATTATTTGATAGCGGTTTGTTACAATTGATATTTCCCGAGTTGGCGGCCATGTATGGGGTTGATGTAATTGATGGCAAAGCACACAAAGACAATTTTTACCACACTTTAATGGTGTTGGATAACATTTGTGCAGATACCGATGATTTGTGGCTACGTTGGGCTGCCCTTTTACATGATATTGCCAAACCCGTAACCAAACGTTTTGAAAAAGGTAATGGCTGGACTTTCCACGGTCATGAAGACAAAGGAAGCAGAATGGTGAAAAGAATTTTCGGTAACCTTAAACTTCCGCTCAATGAAAAAATGAAGTTTGTGGAGAAGATTGTAGCCTTACATCACCGCCCAAAAGTATTGGCAGAAGAAGGCGTTACAGATAGTGCCATTAGGAGATTAATTGTTGATGCAGGAGAAGATATTGATGCATTGTTCTTATTGTGCAAGGCCGATATTACCAGCAAAAATCAAAATAAAGTTGAAACCTACCGCAAAAATTTAGAGCAAGTTAAACAATTGGTAGCCGATGTTACCGAACGTGATGCATTGAGAAATTGGCAACCTCCGATAACCGGTGAAGACATTATGAAAACTTTTGGAATTGGCCCAAGCCGGGAAGTTGGTGTGATTAAAACCGAAATACGCGAAGCCATTTTAGAAGGTAAAATAGCCAACAATTATGATGAAGCCTACAACTTCATGTTAAATACAGCAGCCACTTTAGGATTAAAACCTAAAATGTAATTAAATTGCGTTATCATTTTACAAATTATGAAAATAAAATCTCTTGTATCAGTTTTGTTCGCAGGTGCACTATTTGCAGGATGCAGTAGCGAAAAAGACGCGTCATTTACAGATAACTGCGGGGGAAAAGCTCCAGGCGGTGCTGTTGGGCTTTTAATGAGTATTAACCAAGATTTACAAATGGGTCAAGCGTCTGTTCAGCAAATTGAGAACGACCCAGCAAACTATCCAATACTAGATTCGGCAACAAACCATGTAGCGTACGGGCATATTTACCGCATACGTAACACCATTTTAAACTCGGGTAAAGTTTATTATAAAGACGAATTTCCTTGGAGAATTCGCATCATAAAAGATGACAATACCTTAAATGCATTTTGTACACCGGGCGGTTACATATACGTATACACTGGTATCATAAAATATTTGGATAACGAGATGCAACTTGCAGGTGTAATGGGTCATGAAATTGCTCATGCCGACCGCAGACACAGTGCCAACCAAATGTTAAAACAATATGGCGTTGAAACCTTAATTCAAATTTTTACCAGCGGAAGTGCTCAACAAATTGCACAAATTGGTTCTCAATTATTGGCATTGAAATTTAGCAGAACAGATGAAACAGAAGCTGATGATTACAGCGTGCGCTATTTATTAGGAACCGAATACGACCCACAAGGGGCAAAATATTTCTTCCAAAAAATTAGCGGTGGCGCTACCATTCCTGAGTTTTTAAGCACTCATCCCAACCCGGATAACCGTGTTTTAAACATTGAAGAAACATGGAAATGCCTTGGTAGTGGGGGAAATACAGGAACTTTTGATGCAAGATACCAAGAGTTTAAAAACAGCCTACCTCAATAACAGCAACCTATTTAATTTAAATATGACGTGAATCGTACAAAACGGTTCACGTTTTTTTGTGTAATGAAGGTCGTTAAGCCTACTTTTGTCATAGTAGTAGAAAAATTATCACCTCCGCGCAACCAAGTTTTATTTGCCGGTGTCTTAACCTTACAAACTATACCAATTGGAACGCATTAAAGAATTAGCTGAAGCTGAGCTTATTCAACGATGTTTGAATAATGACGTCCTCGCCCAAAACGAGCTTTACCGAAGGTTTGCCGGTAAAATGATGGGCGTGTGTATGCGTTATGCAAAAAATCGTGACGATGCGAAAGACATTCTTCAAGATGCATTTGTGCGGGTGTATTTAAACTTAAAATCGTTTAAAGCCGAAGGCTCTTTTGAAGGATGGATTAAGCGTATTATGATTAATACTGCTATAAAACACTACCATAAAAACTTAAAACTTAGCAACAATGTAGATATTGAGGCCGCATATGATGTGGGTTTTGATAGCGATATTATTGGCAAAATGGGCGTAAACGAACTTATGGACAAGGTGCAAACCATGCCTGACGGTTACCGTACTATTTTTAACCTTTACATTGTTGAAGGTTATCAGCATAACGAGATTGGAGAAATGTTAGGCATTTCGGAAGGAACTTCTAAATCTCAGTTGGCACGAGCAAGAAATTATTTAATTAAATTGATACAAGGAAAAAACTCATCAGCAAATTTATGAACACCGAGCAAATAAATAGATTTGATGAGCTGATGCGGGAAAAACTAGGCAGCTACGAAGAAACAGAGCCAGACATGGATTTGTTGGTTCACATTCATGCCCGCAAAAACAGATTTTTACGCTTGCGTAAACTGTATACGCTCATCGTTATATTGGCCATTGTTTCGGCCGGTATAGTTGGCGGCTATTACTTTTTGGGTGATAACCATAGTAAGCAACAGTCTCCGGGTAACCTAAACGAACAATCAGTGCATGCAACTTCATCGCTGAGTGGTGCAGATTATTCTTCGGGTACTAAAATGAATATGATGATAAAAGCCCAAACCGGCTCGGTGGTTGATGGCAATAGCTCTCCTATTCATACTTACAAAAACAATTCTGTTAACAGTAAAAACAACTCAAAATCTGATTACAGTAATTCTATTAATAGACAAGAGATACCTGAGAGTACTGTTGTATCAAACCATGCAGCACAAAAGCAGGTTGCCGAATCAGACAACATAATCAACCAAAACAAATCAACCCAAACAAAAACTACGAGTAACAAAAATAACGTTGAACAAACTGCTAAAGCAGATGAAAACAACAGTAAAACCGATACCAAACAAGTAGTTGACGCATGTAAAGTTGATATTGATTACTATACCACTTACGATAATGGCTTTAACTTTATAGCACGCTCTCAAAATCCAAACATTCAATTAACTTGGCTATTTGGTGATGGAAAATCGAGTCGCGAGCAATCACCCAAGCACGTTTACCAAAAAGCTGGACAATATGCTGTTACTTTAACTGCAATTGATAAACGCACCAAATGTAAAGCAGAAGCTTATACTTTAGTGCAGGTTAAACAAGGAGTAGATTTAACCTCATCAACCATTAGTGGAACTGTTTTTGCCGATGCTGAATATGCTACAAAAACACGTGTTGATTTATTGGTTTATAACAACAGATCCAATACTTACGAACTTGCTCAATCAGCCTTTACCAACAATAAAGGCTTTTACGAGTTTAACGAAATCATAGAAGGTAACTACTTAATTAAAGCATCTGATTACAAAGATTACACTGCATCATACTACGGCAATACTGCAGACCGAGAGTATGCAAACAGTGTAGCTATTTTTGCAAATGACTACAAAGAATTAACCGGTTACGATATACAATTAACCAACTACAAATTAAACGCGTTAAACAACAGAAACAGTGCAGATACCGGCAGTAGCAGATGGATGTTAGTGTTTGATCAAAACAATAACCCTGTGGCCTCTGTCCTTGTTAACGCTGAAGGTAAAATCCAATCATCTGTTGATTTGCCTGATGGCAACTACAATTTAATGGACCCATCAACAGGAAAATCAACAGGTAAATTAAACGTTGGGGCTGATGGTATTAAAGTTGGTGCCCCTGATATAAAAGCAGGAAAAGCCAGCGGCCTTGCTCCTGAACCGATTCAAGAATTGGTATTAATGCCAAATCCTGCAACTGACTACGTTAATGTGAGTTTAAATCCATCAAACAGTCAGCCTATTTTGGTTAAAATAGTAAACAGCCAAGGTGCCTTAGTTAAGAGTATGATATTAGAAAATGGAAGTGATGTAAACAACATTAATATAAGTACACTTCCAGTTGGGACATACTATGTGGTGGTTAGTCAAAATGGAGTTACAACAAGTAGCAGATTGGTTAAAACCATAGACTCAAGTAAATAAATTTTCATAAGGTTAAGGATTATAAAAGGAGCAGTTCCAAATTTGGGCTGCTCTTTTTTTGTTAATCACTAGCACAAAAAAAGCCGTCATAAATGACAGCTTTTTATCTATTACTAAAATTAGAATTATTTTAACTGAGGAATAATTAAACCTTGTTTGTTTACATAAACATTAACCTGACCAATCATTACTTCTGCAATCCCATCACTAAAAGTGCCTACGGCATCAAACTCGGCAGGAATAGCAAGAGCACCTGTAGCATCAATAAAACCCCATTTGCGTTTTACTTGTACTGCACATCTATCGTTTACAAACAACATGGCATTATCAAACACAAAACGCATTTTTAGTGTGCCTGTTTTATCAATAAAACCCCATTTGCCATTTAGTTTAACCGCTGCTAAACCTTGCGAAAACGGACGAATAGCCTCGTATTGCGGAGTAACAACAATCTTACCAGTTTCATCAATAAAACCATACTTATTATCTAATCTAATACCAGCCAAACCTTCGCTAAAGTCATATGCATATTGGTAAACAGGTCTAATAATCATCTCGCCTTTGTTATTAATGTAGCCAAAGTTTCCTCCTACATCAACCCAAGTTTTACCCTCAATAAATTTACCAATGTTAAAGTATAAAGGCTTCACCACTTCGTTACCCAAGGTATCAATCACACCAAATTTTTTATCAACCCGAACACGTGCAAATCCATTATCAAAATCATCAGCATCATCAAATTTGCAAGGAACCACTTCTGCCCCACTTTTGTTCATGTATCCAAACTTGTAACCCAAGTTAACAATGTCGTTATTGAATTTAGTTTCGTGTATATCTACCTTTTTAGCTATGCCCGAAAGGTTGTTTTTAAAAGGACGAGCATCATAAACATCAGCAGGAACATCGCATACTTTTTTACCGTTCACATCAACAAAAAACTGTTGCAATTTTACATTGGTAACTTTTGATAACCCTTCACTAAATCGTTGAATATTGATGTACAAACCGGTATCAATAATGCGGTTGTTTTTTTCGTCAATTGCGCATGGTTGGTTATTTAAAGCAACTACTGCCCTGCCGTTATAAAAGTTTTCAGCATAATCGTAATCGGCAGCAATGGTAAGCTTACCGGCCGTATTGGTGTAACCCCATTTACCTTTAATTTGAACCGGATAAAGTGATGTTTGCGCATAAATTAATACGCTGCATAAACTTAATGATATGAATAAAAAAGCATATTTCATGCTGCTAAAATAACCTTTGATTTAGAGTAATAATGCACAATTAAGTTGCGGATAACCACTTTTGTACCCATGTATTAATAGCTTATTTTGCAAGGTGCAATTTTTAAACACGCAAATAGAGTATTTAAAGGGAGTAGGAACTGCAAGAGCAGAAATGCTGAAGAAAGAACTTGGCATTTTTACCTTTGCTGATTTGCTGTTTCATTATCCTTACAGGCATGTAGACAGATCTCAGGTTTATAATATTAACCAGATTATGCCCGATATGCCTTACATACAATTGCGTGGGGTAATTAAAAATTTAAGGGTAATGGGTCAGCAACGCGCACAACGTTTGGTTGCCGATTTAACTGATGGGACCGGGCGCATTGAGTTGGTTTGGTTTAAGGGTATAAAGTGGATACAAGAAAGTATTGTTGAAGGCAAAGAATACATGGTGTTTGGTAAAGCCACTGAATTTAACGGATACTTTAACATTGCACACCCAACGGTAGACGACCCAGAATCGGCAGAGAGTAAAATGTACATGCACATTATGCCATTTTACAACGCCACAGAGCGCATGAAGGCTAAAAATATTGATAGCCGTGTGCTCATGAAATTAACCAATACGTTGGTTACTGATGCACGATTTGAGATTACCGAAAACCTCCCAGATTATTTAGTTAAACAACACAAATTATTAAGCAGAAAAGATGCATTGGTTAATATTCATTATCCGGCTAATGCGCAAATGTTGGCTAAAGCACAACAACGTTTAAAGTTTGAAGAATTATTTTTTATTCAACTGCGCTTGTTGCGTTATAAAATAAAACGCACCCAAATATACAATGGCATTAAGCTTGATGTAATTGGAGATTACTTTAATAATTTTTACAACAGTTATCTTCCTTTTGAATTAACCAACGCACAAAAACGTGTGTTAAAAGAAATTAGGGTTGATGTAAAAAGCGGTAAACAAATGAATCGCTTGGTGCAAGGTGATGTTGGTAGCGGAAAAACAGTAGTGGCATTAATGAGCATGTTGATGGCACTTGACAACAACTACCAAGCTTGTATGATGGCACCTACAGAAATTCTCGCTCAGCAACATTTTGCAACCATTACTGCTTTATTAAAAGACATGCCGGTAAAAGTTGAGTTATTAACCGGATCAACCAAAACCAAAAAGAGAAAAGAAATATTACAAGGCATTGCCGATGGTGACATACACATTTTAATTGGTACTCATGCCTTAATAGAAAGTGTGGTGCAGTTTAAAAACTTAGGTTTGGCTATTGTTGATGAACAACATCGTTTTGGGGTTGAACAACGTGCTAAACTTTGGAAAAAAAACACCTATCCGCCACATGTTTTGGTAATGACAGCAACGCCCATTCCGCGCACATTGGCCATGACTCTTTATGGTGATTTAGATACCAGTGTTATTGATGAATTACCAGCAGGACGTAAGCCCATAAAAACAGTGCATAGAAATGATGCAAACCGACTTGCTGTAATTGGTTTTATGCGCGAAGAAATTGCCAAAGGCCGACAAATTTATGTGGTGTATCCATTAATTGAAGAGAGTGAAAAAATGGATTACATGAATTTGCAAAACGGGTTTGATGAGTTAAGTAAACATTTTCCAATGCCCAAATACCAAATAGCCATGGTGCACGGCAAAATGAAACCAGCCGATAAAGATGCCGAGATGATGCGTTTTGCACGTGGCGAGGCTCATATTATGGTGGCTACTACTGTAATTGAAGTGGGTGTAAACGTACCCAATGCAAGTGTTATGATTATTGAAAGTGCCGAGCGTTTTGGGCTATCGCAATTGCATCAGTTACGCGGACGTGTTGGCCGAGGTGCAGAGCAAAGTTTTTGTGTATTGATGACCAGTTACAAACTAAGTGCTGATGGAAAACTGCGTATTAAAACCATGTGCGAAACCAATAATGGATTTGAAATTTCTGAGGTAGATTTGAAGTTACGTGGACCCGGGCAATTGGAAGGCACGGCACAAAGTGGTGTGCTTGATTTAAAAATGGCTGATTTGGCAAAAGACCAAAACTTATTGCAAGAGGTAAGAGAAATTGCCACACAACTTTTAGAAAAAGATCCGCAATTGGAGCATCCGCAACACCAGCAACTCAAACAATACTTTATTCAATACGGTAAAACTTCGCGTTGGGGACAAATTAGTTAATAGAGTAAATTTATATCAACCAATAAATTTATTAAACAAAAAATCCCGCTTAACATGTGCAAAGCGGGATTTCGTTTGATTATTATTAATGGATTATTTACCCATGTAGTAATGTAAACCTAAAGTTGGCATAAAACCAGCGCCAATACCAAAGTCTGTTGTTGATATTTCTGTTTTACCACCATTGTTTGGAGCCTCAACAGTAGTAGAGTTCATATTAAAGCCTACCAAACGATTTAAAGTTAAATCGATACCCCATTTTTCTGTTGGGAAGAAAGCAACACCAGGAGCAACATTTAAACCAAAACTTGACAATGAATTCTTGTCATCATCTTTTAGCTTATCAAGTCCATCTTGCGTTTTATCTGTCCATGAAGCGCTTGTAAAACCTAAACCACCGTCTACAAAGAAGTAAAAGCTACTTCCTAACTCTTTGTAATAGCGGCCAAATACTTCAACACCTAAATCAAATGATGAAACGTTTTCGGTTGTTTTACCATCAGCAGTAGTAACTTGTCCGCGGTTTGTTCCGCCTAAACCTAATCTTAAACCAACAGCAAGATTATCATTTAAGAAATAACCAATAGTTGGTGAGAAATTCCAATTTGACCTCGCAGTTAAATCATTAGTTACTGAAGCCCCTCCTCCACCGGGAGTAAATTTAGCTTCACCACCACCAGTTGATGAGAAACCCAGACTACCACCTAACATTAATGATCCACTTCCAATTTGAGCTTGAGCTGCAACACCTGCTGCAACTAATGCTAACGATAAAAATAATTTTTTCATAAGTTGAAAAGTTTTTTTGTTTTGATTAACATCACAAAGATATAGGGCATTTTTTTACATTATCATCAAGCTGTCTAAAATCAACTTTATGTTTTAATGTTTAAAACCATTCAAAAAGCATCACTTTTTAACTCAAGCACCTTAATTTACAAAGGCTAAGGCTGTGTTTATTTTTGTTTACAATTTGTGAATAGTGTGTTTAAGTGTGATTTATTTTAATGTAAATATCACCCCAAAACACCCACTATTTCCACCCATGCTCACCAATTAATGGCACAAACTTAAAGTTGTCCATTACAATTTTTTCGAAAGATTTTTCTGATTTACGTACAATGGTTAACATTTGTTGAACCTTCTCATCGCCAACAGGAATAACCATTATACCACCAATAGCTAATTGTGCAGCCAATTGTTTTGGAACAACAGGCGCCCCTGCTGTAACAATAATCTTATTAAACGGAGCTTCATCGGGCCAGCCTTTGGTGCCATCGCCACACAATAAATTAGCCTTGTAGCCAAAATGTTTAAGCATTACACCCGCTTTTTTAGATAAAGACTCATGCCTTTCTATACTAAATACATTAGCACCTAACTCGGCTAGCACACAAGTTTGATACCCACTTCCGGTGCCTATTTCAAGTACTTTATCGTTTTTATGTACGTGTAATAGTTGTGTTTGGTAGGCAACAGTGTATGGTTGAGAAATGGTTTGCCCCTCTCCTATCGGAAAAGCCTTGTCTTCATAAGCATGGCTTTCAAATGTCTTATCAAAAAAGAAATGACGCGGTATTTTTAACATGGCATTTAACACACCTTTATCTGTTATACCCTTCTCTGCAAGTAGTTCTACCAGCTTTTTCCTGGCGCCTTTATTTTTATATGAATCTTCGTGCTTCAACATATCAGAAGCAAATATGACTTACTTCACACAATATATATACATGTAATTTTAACATTTAAGTTCTCATAAATTTAGTAGTGTACAGTTTATTGTGTTTGATTTTTATATTTCTGTTAATAAAAGGTATAACTCCAAAAATCAAGCAATACCTGCGCACATATCTTCGTAGTGCATCAAAAATGGTTATGATTAAAATTGGAATTATAGGCGCAAATGAAATGGGTAAGCGACACGCTGCTCAGTTTTTGCAAATACCGGATTTCGAGTTGGTAGGTTTTTTCGACCACTCTGCAACCATCGCGCAAAGCTTTGCTGCCGAAAATAATCTTAAACACTACACCGATTTAAACACCTTGCTTGATGAGGTAGATGCCATAGATATTTTATCGCCTGTTGGTACGCACTTCAGGTATGCAACTCAGGCCATCAGAAAATCAAAACATGTTTTATTAAATGGTTTATTAAGTGAAGATATTCGCGAAGCCAAACAACTAAGCGAGCTTGCTATTGAAGCCAATGTAAACATCAGAATTCTGCACGAAGACAAGTTTCATCCCGATTTAAAAACATTTAAACGCATGGTGAAACGCCCCAACTATGTAGAGCTTAAACGTTATCAAAACAAAGTATTAAGTGTAAGTAACGACTCTATGATTTTTGGAATGATACTGAGCGATATCGATTTACTTACACATATTATTGGATCAAACGTAAAAAAAGTAGTGGCCAATGGTGCCGCAGTTTTTAACTCGTACACCGATTTTGTAAACGTGCGGTTGGAGTTTGAAAACGCTTGTGTGGCAACTTTAATTTGTGGTAACTTTAATAATGGTGAGGGCAGCTACATTAAAGCATACCAAAAAGGCGAATGTATAGGAATGGGGTTGAATGATTTTGATATTACCCGTTTGGTTAAAGACGACAATAACGAAATGGTTCATCAAGAAATCATTCCTAAAAACAACCGTAAACAAGATGTGGTAAAGCTAGAACTTGAATATTTTGCTCAAAGTATATTAAGCAGGCAACGTATGACCCAAGATACACATCAATCTTACCAAAACTTACGCATTGCTTATCAGGTAATTGAAAAAATGTATCCTAGTACATTGTTCGATTACAATGGATAAGTTGTCTATACGTTAAAATGTAGGCCAAAGTATGGCCAAAAATTAATACTTTTGTTTTAACGTATTCATGAAAAACACCTTTAGCGTAATTATAGCAGCCATTTTTGCATCGCTGTTTTCACAGTGTAAAGTTTTTGATAACGAGGTAATCGTTCCGAGTTATGTCTATATACCAGGTTACAAGTTTGAGACCGCTATTGATGGCAGTCAGGGTGACAGCACGTCTAAAATTGTTGATGCATGGGTTTACGACAATGGTAGTGTTGTTGGCTCATTTGGTATTCCGGCTCTAATTCCTATACAAAAGAAAGGACCTGTGGAGATTGGTATTGATGCCGGTATTTTAAAAACCGGACAAGATTATGAGCGTATGCCAAATCCACTTCTAACACGTGCATATTTTACCATAGATGCCCAACCGGAGAAAATAGACACCATCATTCCGGTGTTTAAATATGCACCACGTACACAGTTTAAATTTATTGAGGATTTTGATCGTGTTGGACTAAGGTTTACCAAGTTTTACACCATGCCCGGTGATACCATCGTATATGTGAATAGCGGTGACAGTGCCCGCACCCAAGGCAAAAATTCGGGTATGATTTTACTTACCGACAGCACTGATTATTTCAGGTTAATCACTACTGACCCATATATTTTAGCCGGAAGGAATTTACCTTCAATGCTCGAAATGGATTACAACTCTGATGTTATTTTATACATAGGTATGTTTGCTAATCTGGCCACAGGTGTAAAACAAATACCTTTGTTTAATGCGTTCCCTACCAACGGATGGAATAAAGTTTACATTAATTTATCTGATGAGGTGGCGGCTAATCCTAACAACACCGAATATAAAATTTACATTGAGGTATACAGATCAAAAGGTTCACCAAGACCACGTATTATTATTGACAATGTAAAATTAATTGAAGGGTGATAAAGCTAAGAAGACATACCATACCATTTATTTTGGTTGATTTTACTACGGCCATGATTGCCTGGTTTAGTTTCTTTGCCTACCGCAAAGTTTTTGTTGAACCAGATAAGTTTGGTTACGATATCCCGTTTGAAGCCAACAGCAACTTGTATCTAGGATTAATTGCAGTGCCGATGTATTGGGTTATTTTATACACCCTTTCTAGTGCTTATGCCGATGTGTGGCGCAAATCACGTATTAAAGAGATATCAAGAACATTTTCGATTACAGCGCTTGGTGTAGTGATTTTGTTTTTTACACTATTGCTTGATGATGAAGTAAAATCATATGAAGTGTACTACAAAACTTTACTCACGCTGTTTTTATTACACTTCGCAATAACCACCTTTGGCCGCATTTTGATGGCTACACAAATCAAAAAACTAATTAACGCACGTAAAATTGGGTTTAAAACCATTGTGGTGGGTAGCAATACTATTGCTGTTGATTTGGTTAAAGAATTACAATCGGGAAAAGACTTACAAGGATACCTTTTGGAAGGATATGTAAATGTTACGGAGTCTGACAATTTAAAAGATGTTTTACCGCATTTGGGGCATTACACCCAACTACCCGATTTAATAAAGAAAAACGAAATTGAGGAAGTAATTATAGCACTTGAATCAACCAAACACAGAGAAATTACGGCCGTAAATAATTTGTTGGAAGATGAACCCGTAATTATAAAAATTGTACCTGATTTGTTTGATGTGGTAAGTGGTAGTGTGAAAATGCAAAACGTATTAGGTACAGCGCTTATCGAAATTAATCACCAAATAATGCCTAACTGGCAAATGGTGTTAAAACGTTTGATTGATGTGGTGGATTCATTCTCTGTTTTAATTGTGCTATCGCCACTTTATTTGTTATTGGCTATTGCAGTTAAAGCCACATCAGATGGGCCAGTGTTTTTTAAACAAACGCGCATAGGATTGCATGGTAAGCCATTTAGCATTATTAAATACCGCACCATGGTGGTAAATGCCGAGGCTAACGGACCAGCACTTTCATCAAAAGAAGATAAAAGAATAACCAATATTGGGCGCACATTACGCAAATACAGATTAGACGAAATTCCGCAGTTTTATAACGTATTGGTGGGCGATATGAGTTTGGTAGGACCACGTCCGGAGCGTCAATTTTTTATCGACCAGATTATGCCAGTTGCACCTCATTATAAACATTTGCAACGTGTTCGTCCGGGTATTACCTCTTGGGGGATGGTAAAATACGGTTATGCCGAAAACATTGAACAGATGATTGAGCGCCTAAAATTTGACATTTTATACATCGAAAACATGAGCTTAGCCATGGATTTCAGGATTATGATTTACACGGTAAAAACCATTGTTCAGGGCCGCGGTAAATAAGATTATTAATCATTCGTTTTAAAATAAACTAATACCAAGTTAACCCCTTCCCAATGCCGAAGGCGTTGCTTTGTGTAACTCAATCTCTAAAATCAACCATGCTCAAATCTCCGCAAGAATATTTGCAAACCTCTGCGTTAAAAATCTGAGGTTTTAAAAGTGGTTTAACCTTTATTGTACTTCGCGATTTTTTAGTGTAGAGAGTTTAAACTCAAAAATACGTGCAATGTTTGCTGCGCGTTCTTTCGCAGTGTCGGCTACATCTCCTTCAAAAAGTTGGTCGATGGTTTTATAAAACAATTCAATCCATTGTTTAAAATGAGTTCCATCAATAGGTAAGCCTATGTGTTTATCAAAAGGACTGCCACTATAATTTTGTGTGTGCAGTAAAATACTTCCCCAAAAACGATACATCTTTTCTAAATGAACTGGCCATTGTTCATCACTAATTCGTAAAGCAAAAATTGGCGCAAGCAATTCATCTTTTTTTATGTTATCGTAAAATGTATTTACTAGTTTTTCTATATCGTGTGTGGTAAGTATATCAGCCATTGTTGTTATAAAATGCAGTGCAAGGTTAAGCTATATCATAGCATTTGGCTATGACTCAAATCATAGCTTGTTTGCAGCCGCTGATATGGCCGTTGTATCCTGCAAATTCATACAATTAAAATGTGTTTTAGGACAAGCCTTAAAGCCAATTTTAGAACATGGTCGGCACGATAAATTATTAACTTCAAACAACTGTTGTTTGATGTTGTAATTACCGTAATAGGGCGTCATGCCAAACTCTGGAACGGTATTTCCCCAAATAGAAATAATTGGCTTTTTAAATGCAGCTGCAATGTGCATTAAACCGGTATCGTGGGTAATTACTTTTTGTGCCAACTTTACCACCAAAGCCGATTGATGTAAACTTAATTTACCTGATAAATTAATCACTTGCGAACCACTTTGTTTAGCAATCTCGTTACCTGTGGTTTCATCTTCCTTACCACCCAATAAAACAACATGGATGTTGATGTTTTTACATACATCAATGAGTTTTTGTGTAGGCAAACGCTTGGTGCTGTGCTGCGCACCTATTGCAACAGCAATGTAAGGTTTTGATGTAAGTTCTATTAATTCATCACTCAAAGCAACATCATCAGGAATAAAATAATCCAATCCTTGGCCGTCATTGGTTACGCCAAAACTTTTAACAGGATCCAAATACCTATCAACAATATGTACTTGAGGTAAGGTGTTTGATTTAAAGTTTACCAGTTGCGCCTTTTCTGTATTCAACTTATCAAAGCTAAATGAAGGCACATCAATAATGCTTTTAATAATACGC